>CAXMZV010000109.1:0-9778 GCA_964199985.1 Candidatus Ilumatobacter isfjordensis
ATCGGACAGGATCGCAGCAGCACTAGGCGCCGCCATCCAGCTGTCGATCTCGACGACGCGAATGTCGTCGAGTGGCAGCGTCATCCGGAGACCAGAATGCCAATGACAGAGACAGCGGGAAGGAATTGCATCGCCGCATCTTCTCAGACGTGGGCCGAGCCGGGAAAGAATCCGGGAGTGGGTGTCCGATTCTGCACGAACCGTTCGTCGTTTTCATGTCGACGGTTGTCGGCGCACACCAACCACGAACAACTCACCAATCGAATAAGGAGAACCCGATGGCGAAATTTCACTTGACCTACAGCGGAGGCGGCCCGATGCCCGAGACCGAGGGGGAGGTCGCTGAAGTGATGGCGACGTGGGCCGACTGGTACGGCCAGCTCGGTGAGAACATCGTCGACGGTGGTCACCCGTTCGGCGCCCGCCAGACAATCGCCGGCGACGGGTCGGTCAGTGACGCTGGCGGCTCGACCGGCTACACGGTCATCACTGCCGGCGATCTCGGCGCAGCGGTCGAGATGGCCAAGGGTTGCCCGGTACTTGGCGGCGGCGGCAACGTCGAAGTGTCGGAGTGCCTCGACATGTAATTGGTCCGACTCGACGCGAGCAATCGCGTCGAGTCGGTCACTGGGTCCAGGGGTAGTTCGCGCGGTGCCCGTACTCAGTGTCGGCGTCGAGCAGACGTCGACGGAGTGAGTCCTCACTCGCTGCATCTGCTGCCGTGAGCGCCATCGCGGTGGCGCCCTCGATGACGGCCTGATCTGCCTCGTCGGTGATGCAGTGCGCGGCGAACTCGGGTTGATGGTTGACAAACTCGCCAGTCGAGAGACCGAGCGTCGGGTGAATCGTCGGCATCAGCAGCGAGAGGTTCGCCATGTCAGTTGAGCCGGCCGGCTTGGAGGGTCGCTCCGAGAAGGTCCGGCCGAGCGCTTCGGCATGCTGTCGATACAGCGATGCGAGCTCGTCGTCATGGGCGAATTCGCTGTAGGGACGGCCATCGGTGATGACTTCGAGCCTCGCCCCGGTTGCCAGTGCCACCGCTTCGAAGCAACGATCGATCCGTGGCTGCAGGTCGCCGAGCTGGTCGAGCGACGGTGCCCGGGTTGCAAATCTCGCCTCGGCGAGACCGGGCACGACGTTTGCCGCTTCACCGCCACGGGTAACGATCCCATGCACCTGATCGCCGGGCTCGAGATGCTGCCGCAGCAGCCCGATTGCCACCTGACCGACGGTCAGCGCATCTGCTGCGTTGACGCCGAGCTGGGGCGCCATCGACGAGTGCGCGGTGCGGCCGTGCATTCGATAGTCGCACTGAGCACTGGCGAGCGTCGGGAAAATGTCGGACTCGTTCGGTGTCGGGTGGACCATCATCGCGGCGTGCACTCCGTCGAATGCACCCCGTTCGACCATCAGAATCTTGCCGCCGCCACCTTCTTCAGCAGGCGTGCCGTAGACCCGCACGGTCAGACCGAGTTCGTCGGCCGAGGAAGCGAGTGCGAGCCCTGCACCGACGCCCGCTGCTGCGATCTATGTTGTGGCCGCAGGCATGGCCGATGTCGGGCAGGGGCGTCGAGTTCTGCGCACACGGCAATCACCAGCGGACCGCTTCCGAACTCGGCCACGAACGCTGTCGGCAGGTCGGCGGTCCCGGTCGACACGTCGAATCCGGCCTCGGTCAACACCCGCACGCACTGCTCGGCGGCGTAGTACTCCTCGAAGGCAAGTTCGGGATGATCCCAGATGTCGTGGGACAGGGCGATGAGATCGGCGGTCTGCTCCGACATCGCCTGCTTGATGGCCGTGCGGACTGGCTCAGGTGTGCTCACGCCGCAACGGTAACCCAGGCCCGCAGCGGCCCACCATCGTCGTCGCCATCGACGCTCAACTGCTCCGCCACGAATGCACTGCGGCTGCGTCCGGGGTGACACTCGCGAAGGAAGAAGGTGATCTTGATGCTGCTGATCCGCGGCAAGTCGACGCCACCCAGGTGCCGGAGTGCCTCGACATGTGATTCGTCCAACTCGACGCGAGTAATCGCGTCGAGTCGGTCACCGACCAGGGTCGCGACCTGTGAGACCGAGAAAGCGGTCCATCGGGCTTGCGTCTGCCGGCACGGCGACGGGATCTCCCATCAACTGCATGCTCCGCAACGCCTCGGCGTTCGCTGAAATGACCGCGATGGCCGCCTCGGCGACATCTGGACTCGGATGTGCGTCGAGACCGACCGCCGTGGCCAGGTCCCACGAGTGCCCGAGCGGATCCCACGTGGTGAACGCCAAGACATCGTCGAACGTCGACTCACCGAACCAGTACTCGCCGACACGACCGATCACTCCTGGATGGTCGAGCGCTTCCAAGACTCCGTCGAGAGAAGTGTTCCAGAGACCGACGGGGTCGTCGCCTGGGTCCGGAGTCTGCGGCATTGCGACCTGGCCCGTTCGAGCCATCTGCGCGACTGCATCGACCACACCGGAAGCATGTGCAAGAACGTCGCGCGCACACCAGCCATCACATGGCGACTGGGCATCCCATCGTTCCGCTGGCACACGTCGGACCACGGCGTCGAAGCCGTACAACGCCTTCGTGTAGTTCCTCGAATTGCTGCTCATGTGAACCTCCCGATGTTTGGTCGAACCGTGCATGCAAACTAACTCGCGTCGCGAAGGCCACAGTCACAGCGACCGGAGGGCCACCGCCGGGTCAGACTGACGGTTGCGCCGTGAATGTCAGCGGCAATGACACGATGCCGTAGATGCCGTAGATGCCGATGGCGCTGCCCCACTCGACACCGCCATCGAAGCGCGCCGCTGACCAGCCGCTCGACGGAGGCCCGGTCGAACCGATTTCGGCGTGAATCACGTGCGAGAATGGTTCCGCTCTTGGAGGACGTCCGCATGAATCAGGCAATTGCAGCAACATCAGGCGACAAGTGGGTCGTTGGCGTCGACGGGTCCGATTGTTCGCTACGCGCGCTCGACTGGGCAGCCCGGCATGTCGTCGGTCGAGCGTCCACCTTCGAGGTCGTGACGGCGTGGGAGTCGTCGCTCTTCGCGCCCGAGCCCTCCTCTGACCTGTCTGATCAGAACGAGGAGGGGCCACCGAAGAGGGCGGCGAGGGCGGCGGCGGCCGCAGCCGCTGATCGAGTGCGGAAATCACCGGACCTGACCGTGGAGCACCGAGCAACGCATGGCGGTGCATCGGTCGTCCTCCTCGACGCTGCCGACGACGCCGAGTTGCTGGTCGTCGGCAACCGGGGCCTTGGTGGGTTTCGTCGACTCGTGCTCGGCTCGACCAGTGCACAGGTCGTCGCGCACTCGGTGAACCCAACAGTGGTCGTTCGCCACGAACCGCCCGCCGGGCCGGACAGGTTGCTCGTCGCAGTCGACGGATCCGACAACTCCTACGCCGCCGCGAATTGGGCGCTGCAGTTTGCGACTCCTGGCACCGTGGTGACGCTCGCAATGGTTTGGGACCCGTCGCTCTTGCAGGTCACACGCGCAGAGGTCGCTTCGCAGGATGCACGCAAGTCGGCCGAGTCCGCGTTCAACGTCTGGGTCGACGCGCTGTCCGACAGCATCGGCACCAACCCCGCCACCGCCGGCATCGAGATCGCTCGCGACTTCTCCGCTGCCTCTCCGCGCCCCCGCCTGAAGGAACTCTCGGACGAGTCGACGTTGTTCGTCGTCGGCGCCCGTGGACATGGAGCAGTGGGCGCCATGATGCTGGGCTCGGTCTCGACGTGGTTGCTGCACCACGTGGACGTGCCGATGGCGGTCGTACCCATCGGCTGATCAGCAGTTGCGGGCGGGACGCGGGCCGGCGTCGGCATCAGTCCTTGTCAACCTCACCGTCGAACTCACCGAGCAAGACGTGCCACACGTCGACGCCCAGCTCACGGAGAACATCGACCTGCGCCCGACCGAACTCAAGATCGACAAGCGGTTCGTCGACGGCCTTCCCAACGATCCGACCAGCGCCGGTCTCGTGCGCGGCGTCCTCGGGCTGGCGCGTGGCATGGGACTTTTCACGGTGGCAGAAGGGGTCGAGAACGAAGAGCAAGCCGAGTTCTTGTCGGTCAACGGCTGCGACTCCCTCCGGGGCTTCTTGACGTCGCCGGCGCTGCCTCCCGATGAGGCGTTGCGCTTCCGCGTCCCCTCCGATGCGTCGTCCGCCGACCGAGTCGGCTCACGCAACGCGACGACTGCTCAGTCCGACGCCGTGCCCTCAGGAAGCATCGGCAATGCTGGCTTCAGCGAGCTGGACGACGACGTCTTCGGGCAACGGCCCGAGCCACCCAGCGATGAATGAGCCATCGGCGTCGAAGAGCCCGGCTGTCGGACTGGAGCTCACGCTGAGTGCATTCCACGTTGCGAACGTCTCGTCCCACAGCATGGTGAACGAAGCCGTGCCGTAGTCGCGGACGAAGGTCTCGGCGCGGGCGAGGTCGTCCTGCGTGCCAACGCCGATCACATCGACGAGGTCAGGGTGCTCACGAGCAAACTGCTCGATGTCGGGACCCGCATCCCGACAGAACGGTCAAAATGGGGCCCACATCCACAACAGCACTGGCCGCTCGGCCGGGAAGATGTTGCGGAAGTTCACCATGCGGTCCTGCCCGACGTCGTGCACCTCGACCGACGGCAGCAGGTTGGTCGGCACGTCTGAATCAGGTCGCAGATCGAGTGCGAGCGTCCGGCGCACATCTGGTCCGTCGCTGACCTCGCCAGGTTGGCCACCGTCTGTCGGATCGCTGGCCGCGAGTTGAGTGGCCTCCGACGGCGTCGCCTCGCGTTGTTCTGCGTCCGTTCCTGCGCAGGCCGTCAGGGCGATGCACGTGACGAGCACGAGTGATCCAACCCGACCGCTCATCAACATCGCTCCAGCATGCCAAGAACATCGGACTTCTCAAATGCTGCCCGCTGACGGATCACGAGGGTGCGACACGCCCATGCAGTATCCGGATCAGGATTCTGTGGCGAACGCCTCGTCGGGTTCGCCGTCGCTCGGCATGTCGACCAACTCTGGATACAACACATCGAAGTCGGCCAGCATCTCGTCGAGCGGAAGGTCGTCGTAGCTCCCCCGTTGGGACACGTACTCCATGTGCCGACGACCCGTTTGGTCATACGCGTGCATCAGCGCATCGTCGGTGCCATCGAAGTCGAGCACCTTCACGCCGAAGCGCTCGCACAGCTCGATGTTGAACGCCGAACTGACCTTGAACCAGCGGTCACCGAGCAGCAGCTCGCTGTACCCATGCCAGTAGAACACGTCGGTTCCCATCCGCTCCTCGAGCTTGTCGCTCGTGAGGTGATTGCGGACGTCGGCGAACCCGAGCCGGGCGCCGATGCCCGCATGCCGAGCCGCGGCAGTGAGCAGCACTGCCTTTGGCACGCACCAATTCGAAGCCGTTCCGACGATCGCGCTCGCTCGGTAGTCGCCGCGATCCTGACTCACTTCGTAGGGGTCGTAGCGGATGCCATCGCGGACAGCGCGGAACAAGGCCACGGCCGTCGCGGTCGCATCGTCGCTCGACACGCCGTCGAGGGCATCGTCGACAAATTTTCCGACTTCAGCGCTGTCGGAGTCGATGAACCAGGTCGGTCCGGTGAGTGGGTCGTCGGCCATCACTCCATCGTTCCAGACCGGCACGGCGAGACGACCGGCGGACCGAGAATTTCTGAGTTTCCGGATGCCGTGGGACCCGAGTCAGTGCTCCCCGGCCGGCCGCGATTTCGGCCAGGCGGACACGATTCGTCGAAGCAAAACGCGGGACGGAGCGCTGCTTCACGCACCGCTCCGGGCCATGCTCGGACACTTCATCCTCGTCCAATCGAAAACGATCGACTGTTCCTTTCTAATCTTGCTGAAGTACATTTGTTCGACTACAATCACACCTATGTTCGCCGCCGTGATCGATGAGTTGGTTGGGTTGTGCGACGCCGAACTCACCGCACGGATCGAAGCGAACGAACTCGAGCGTCGACGCCTCGATGCAGAGATGTCCGCTGCACTCGCGGTCGCCAAAGCGCGCAACCTTCACGGCGTGAGCGCTCACCGCTCCATGGCTGCGTTCTGCAGGGCCAAGCTCAACTGGTCGACCACCGAAGCCGCCCGCCGCCTCGGCCTCGCCAAAGCGGTCAACGAGGTTCCAGGATTGGGTGACGCCTGGAGCGCCGGCCGCTTCGGGTTTCCGCAGGCGATCAAGTTGTCGATGACCAACGCCAACAGACGCGTCACCGACCAATTGCCCGACTTCGCACCTCGACTGTTGGAGCACGCCGAGAAGATGCCGTACAGCGACTTCGCTGAGGTCGTCGACCACTTCGTCGAACGCGCCGACCAAGACGGATCCCACGATGATCGCGACCAGGCCATCGAGGGACGCAGGGCTCGCGTCGTCGACGTCGGCGGCACCCTCGACGTCCGCGCGTCTGGCGGTGACGGGCTCCTCACCGCCGAACTCATCGATATCCACAAACGATTCACCGACCTCGAATACCGCAACGACGTCGATGCCCGACGCGAAGAGCACGGCGACCTCGCCGACGGACTCGCCCTCGCCCGCACCGACGCGCAACGCCGCTTCGACGCATTGGTGAACGTCTTCCGGACCGCAACAACGGCCGCCGACGCTGGCATCACCGGTCTCGCCGCCGCAACAGTCGTCAACATCGTCGCCGACTCAGCCACCTGGGGCCGTCTCCTCGTCGCAGCCGGTCTCGCCGCCAACAACGACCTCGACGGCAACCTCATTGACCCGTTCACCGGGCTCCCTGTCGACCACCTCGACAGCCTCCTCGCCAAGCTGGTCGACCCGGCCCAGATATGTGAAACCAGCAATGGGGTCGCCCTGCACCCCCACGACGCACTCCGCGCAGCACTCTCGGGCCACATCCGGCGGGTCGTCGTCGATTCCGACCGAGTCGTCATCGACATGGGCCGCAAACAACGGCTCTTCACCGGCAACGCCCGCCGCGCAGCCAAACTGCTGATCACACACTGCGAACACGTCGGCTGCGAACTGCCTGCCGACTGGTGCGATGTCGATCACGTCGACGAATGGGACCGCGACAAAGGCGCCACCAACCAAAACAACGCGGCGGTGCTGTGCCGGTTCCACAACAACGACAAACACCGCAACCGATGGCGCACCAAACGCGCCAACAACGGATCCAGCTACACCATCGCACCAGACGGCACCGTCCTCATGCCCGTCGGCGCCCGACCACCCAACTTCACTGACGAGACCGAATGCCTCGACGACGATTTGGCCGACGCCACGGACACCGACGACCTCGGTACCGATCCCGAACACGACCGCCCCGAAACCATCGTCCGACTCACCGCACTCGCCCGCAACCGCCTCGACGCACTCCCTCGCACCGGCTAGTTGTGATGACCGGACACGTTGTCCTTGAGCGTTGACATCGGTGTTGACCATCCGAGGGCGCCGTGTGCTCGGTGGTGATTGTAGAAGTGAACGAAGTGCTCGTAGTGGTCTGAGCGTTCCGAGTCGGAGTGCCAGTCGCGGATGTAGGCCCATTCTTCGAGCAGGATCCGATGGAACCGTTCGACCTTGCCGTTGGTCTGTGGCCGGTAAGGCCGAGTGAACTTCGGGGTGATTCCAGCGTTGGTGAGCGCGCTGCGCCAGAGTCGCGATCGGTAGCAAGGTCCGTTGTCGGTGATGACGCGTTCGACGGTTATTCCGAGCTGGTTGTAGAACGCGTTCGCCCGGACTCAGAACCCGACAGCGGTGACGGCTTGTTCGTTCGAATGGATCTCGGAGTAGATGATTCGGGTTCGATCATCGAGCGCTGAATGTAGGAACCGGTAGCCGATCGTGGACCGTTTCGCGGTTGGTGCTTGGCCTCGACCGTGGATGCGCCAGCCCCCACCGTCAGGAATTCCGGCGAGCTTCTTGACGTCGACATGGACCAACTCACCGGGCCGATCACGCTGATACCTGATGATCGGCTCAGCCGTTGCGCGGTCGCCGGAATCGAGGCGACCGAGTCCCTCGGCGATCGGGATGTTCTGGACTGTTGAGCCGGCCCGGCCGACCTCGAAACCGATATGGCCGGCACCCCAGCGGCGTTGCTTGCGGAGTTCGATGATGCGTCGCCGACACTCTGGCGGCGTCTGGTTTGGCGATGACTTCGGGCGGCTGGAGCGGTCGAACATTCCGTCGTTGCCTTCGTCGAGGAACCGGTCGCGCCATTTCGTGACGGTCTTCGCGTCGACCTGGAATTTGTCGGCGGCGGCCTCGATCGTCCACCTGCCATCGATGACCAACAAGACCATCTTGAGGCGTTGGCGCGATGTGAGTGCCGCGTTCGGGTGTTGGGGTTTAGCTTTGGGCATTGAGCTCTCCTTGCAAAGGTGTGCGTGGTTAGAGACACACAGCTTTGCTCGGATGGCTCACCTATTTCAGCGGACCAACAATCCCATCACGCCAGGGACAACCTCCCCGGTCATCACAACTAGTGTCCTGTAAGGCTGTTTAGCCGAATAAGTTTTTGAATCGGGAATTTTCGCTGTTGTGTCGCGTTGTTGTTGGTGTCACTGCCGACATCGAGAGGGAACGCCATGGCCAAACGAGGACGACCACCGATTGAGATCACCCTGACCGGCAACGAACGCCGACAGCTTGAGAGTTGGGCGCGGCGACACTCGACTGCCCGAGGAGTTTCGACACGGGCTCGAGGTCGAGGCCATCGCCCGAATCCGCACCGCCTTCCGAGCACTCACGGTGACCGACCAGAGCACGGCTCACCCAGCCCTACGAAAGATCCGGGCTAACGGCACCTACGCGAGCGGATAATGCTCGGGACTGACCCTGACGGACGGCCGTGAATATCGGACGCCGTCGATCCAGTGGTACGGGACACCTTCTCGAAGAGTCGAAGATGCGCCGATACTCAGACGCAGAAGCTGGACGACGCGTCCACCCCGCGGGTGCAGAGGCTGGTCGCCACGACGGGGACGAACTCGTACACGAGTCTGCTCGCGAACCTGGTCTCGGGCAGGTCGTCGGCGGGTACTCGGCGGCCGGTGACCCGGTACCGGGTCCCGATGGCCACGTCGTCGCCGAACGGCGTCAGTAGTCGGTGGCGACTGGCGTTACCGAACGCGTTGGTGCTCAGGCTCAGTGATGGTGGTCGTCGGCTTCGGCGTCGGCCTGTGTCGGATGCACCGTGCCGTGGGGGTGCTCCGGTGGTCCGTAGATCGCGTAGACCTTGAGAAGTTCGTCGCCGATGTTGGTAACGTTGTGCCACATCCCTGCCGGCACGAGGATCGCCCAGTCGTCGCCGACCTCGCGGTCGAATGACAGGTCGTCCTTGGTCGGACCCATCTGGACCCGCGCCGTGCCGGCCTCGACGCGCAGGAACTGATCACCATCGCTGTGAACCTCCAGCCCAATGTCGTGGCCCGGTCTGATGCTCATCAGCGTCATCTGAATGTTGGAACCGGTCCACCGGGTGGTGCGGTAGTTCTCGTTGGCCAGAGTCTCGGATTCGATGTTCGTGACGAACGGGTTCGGTCCCTCGTCGGTCAAGTTGGCGTTGCTCATCGGCTTGTTCGCCTTTCGTCGGCTGTAGTTCTCGGTACCGAGCCCGACCATACAGCGCCGCCCCATCGGGCAGTCCGTGAGCCCGCCCCGGACGCCTCTCGTTCCGGACCTGGCGCGGTGGAGCCTGGCGAAATCTGTGTCTTCACCCACCTTCCCGACTGATTGGTCCGGCGAGCCGACCTCAGCCGACCGGCAAAAGAGACA
>CAXMZV010000110.1:0-9757 GCA_964199985.1 Candidatus Ilumatobacter isfjordensis
CCCACCGCGGTGATGAGCTTGGCCGTGTTGACGTGCGTCTCGCGTTGCCAGGCGTCCATCACACAGCCGGTGAACAGCCACACGTCGGTCCCGCTGGCAACCAGGCGAGCCGGACGCCGAATTGTCAGCGTTGCGAGGCCAAGACGTTTGGGCACCAGGCGCAGCCGCTGTGCAACGGCGAGCATCGACGACCCAGCGAGCAACAGCCGATGTCGCGGGAGCACCCGGAATCCCATGCGCTGCCACCACGGCGTGATGCGCTTCGACGACGCCAGCGCTGACCTCGTGCCCTCCATCAACGCACCGAACTGGACACCGCTCGGACACGCCGGCTCGCACCCTCGGCACTGCACACACGTCTCCATGAAGTCGACGAACGTGTCGTCGATGGCGAGTTCGCCGGACTCAACTGCTCGCATCGCGTCGATTCGACCTCGCGGCGAATACGCCTCTTCGCCCGACACTCGGAATGTCGGGCAGTGCGGCAAGCAGAGCCCGCACGAGACGCAGGTCGACAACTTGTCGGGGTCAAGATCAAGCACACCGTCGAGCACCACGCCAGCGTACGCGGGCCGGTCCGCCCGTACGCTGCCCGTCGTGCCAGAAGGACACACGATTCACAAGATTGCGAAGGACCACGGCCAGCTGCTCACTGGGCACGCGGTCCGCGTGTCGAGCCCGCAAGGACGCTTCGCTGGTGATGCCGAGCGAGTCGACGGCGCGGTCCTCGACAAGATCGAACCCCATGGCAAACATCTCTTCTACCACTGGTCGACTGGCGAGGTCGGCCACGTCCACCTCGGATTGTTCGGCAAGTTCAAAGTGCACACAGGCGACGATCGTCCAGAGCCGCGCGGTGCAGTTCGCATGCGCCTCGTCGCCGACACCGCCACCATTGACCTGGCCGGGCCAACCGCCTGCTCGATCGACGACCCATCACTGCGCACCGAAATTCTTGGCCGCCTCGGCCCCGACCCGATCAAGCCACGGCAGAACAAGCAGAAGATGTTCGACAAGATCACGCGGTCGAAACGTGGCATCGGCGACCTGCTGATGGATCAGTCGGTCGTTGCTGGCGTCGGCAACGTGTATCGCGCCGAAGCTCTCTTTGTCTGCGGCATCCACCCGCTCCAGGCCGGCAACTCGCTGGACATCGCCGAGCTGGAAGCACTGTGGGCAACGATCACCGCGATGCTGCGCAAGGGCGTCAAGGACGGCCGCATCGTCACCGTCGAACGGTCGGAACTCGACATTCCAAAAGGCGCCCGCATCAAGCGCGGCGAGGCCACCTACGCATACAAACGTGATCACTGCCTCCGATGCGGCACCGAGATCGAACTGCTCGACATCCAGAATCGTACGAGCTACCACTGCCCCACCTGCCAACCGGGCTGACCAGCCGTCTACGTTGGGATCTATGACCGTTCCTCGAGTGCCGTGGCGCAACGACCCGACCACGCTGAACAGGATCACCGCAGCAATCGACGAAGCGGGATGCTGTGTCGTCGAGGATGCCATCGACGACGCCACCGTCCAGGCCATCCGGCGCGAGCTGGTTGCATTCGACAGTGTCGGCTCGATCGGTGCCAGTGCCTTTGAGGGACACACCACGCGTCGCACAGGAGCGCCGCTCCCCCGCTCGGCGACCTTCCGCTCCATCGCGATGCATCCGGCGGTGATGTGCGCGGGGAGCCACGTGCTCGGGCCAACCACCGGATGGAGATTCTCAGCATCGGAATTCATTCAGATCGGGCCCGGCGAGACAGCCCAACGGTTGCACCGCGATCAATGGAAGTACGACATGGTCGACTTTCCGAACGAGATCGAGTTGAACGGAATGTGGGCGATCACCGACTTCACCGCAACGAACGGTGCCACCCAGATCATTCCGGGCAGTCATCGCGATGGCAACGCAGAGCCGTTCGATGCTGATGCCGCCGTGCCCGCCGAGATGGCTGCCGGATCAGTCTTGCTCTACACCGGCAGGGTGTACCACGGCGGCGGCGCCAACACGAGCGACCAATGGCGATGCGGGCTCTCGCTCCAGCACGCAGTGAGTTGGCTGACGCAATCGAGCAACCAATTTCTCGAATGCCCGCCCGAGGTCGTCGCCGACTGGCCCGACGATCTCCTGCGGTTCATCGGATATGCAAAGTCGGGCAACGGCCTTGGCTACTGGCGCGACAGCGAAGATCCGCTCAGCGCAGTTCATCCTGACCGTGAATTCGAACGGGGCTGGGCCACCGTGCGGCCCGATTGATCAGCTCTTGATCACCCGGCGACCATGACGCTCTACAGCAGGTCGAACCAGACGCCCTCTTGGGCCGTCCCCATGTAGTTGATGAAGATCTCTTCACCCTCGCAGATTGTCCGCAGCGCGGTGATCACCAGTTCCTGGGGAGTCTCGAGCGTCTGGGCGTTGGGCGCGTAGCTGTGGTTGTAGAGCGATCCATAACCCAACGCCAGCGCGGTCGATTCAGCTCCCCAGCCGAACACGTACCCGTCAGCGCCGAGCGACAGCGCCTCGGCCCGTTCGCCATCGACGATGAGCATCGGGCATCGCTCGATCTCTTCGCCGGCGGCAATGAGGCGGCGGGCGAACACGCCGCGGCCTGCTCCCGTCGGCGACTCCGCGACGCGCAGGTGAGATGCGATGCCGCTCGACATGAAGGGCAAGTCAACCGGGCACTACTGGGCTTGCCACGCTGGCGCGTCGGATTCTCCGCGCCAGTACGCCAACCGGCGCTGTGCCTCAGGCAGTGCAGCGTCATTGCGCATCCCCGCCTTGAGTCGCATCAACGTTGCAGCCACGAGGCGGAGTTCGGCAAAGGCCTCGGCGGACTGGTCACCAACCATCGACTGCCCATAGCCAGCGGCGAAGTCGGCGTACCACGACGCATCGCCGCCCCATCGGGTGTGCCAGGTCATCATCGGCGCGTGATCCCAACCAGGAGGCGCCCAGCAGAGCAAGTCCCAGTCGATCAGTACCGGCCCGCGCTCGGTCATGATCACGTTGCCCGGGTGGACGTCGCCATGACACACGACCGAACCGGTCGGGTCGCCCCAGTCCGGCCACCGATCGATCGCCGCCTGGATACCGGCCCGGGCAGCGTCGTCGAGCACGTCTGCCACGTCTGCCAGCAGCGTCGGGAAGTCCCACCACGGGAAGTCCGTCGGCCGCGGCACCGGGTAGCCAAGAGGAACCTCGGACCGGTCGATCTCGTGCGTTCGTCGCACCATCTCGCCAACGGCGTGCCAGTCGACCGGTCGGCCGTCGGCCGGCAGGTACTCCCATGCGGTCACGCTGATGCCGTTGCCGTCGCGCTCGCTGTCCAGCGATGTTCCTCGAACAGCATGGGGCACGGCGAGTCCGTGGGTCTGCAGGACAGTGGCGAGTTGGATCGAATGAGTGGCGGGCGCGCTCGGAGAGCTCACGCGGAGGACGACGTCGTCGGAACGGTAGATCGCGTTCATCCCCGACCGCAACAAGGTGGGTTCACTCAACCCCCAGTGTCGGGCGGCGACGCCCGCCAACTGCGTCGCTGCCGCAAGGTCGGTGATGGGCCGGTCGACGAACGGCCGGCTCATCCGATCGCCGGTCACACGGCTGCAAGGGCGTCGACACCCGGGTTCAAGCGACCGGTCGGGTCGAACTCGTGCTTGATTCGAGCGTGCAGTTCAGCCTGCACTGAATTGGCAGCTCGTTCAGGTCGAGGACGCGTGTGGTGCACAATGCCCACACCGATCTCTGCGACGAACGAACCTGGTGGAGCCACTCGCAGCGACACCAGTTCCGACGGGGCCATCGACCAGCGGCCACCCGTCGGAAGCTCCGGCCCGCTCGAAACGGCCGTGAGCGAAAATCGTTCGGCCATCTCCGCCACATCGCGTTCGTCGCCTTCGACCAAGACCCACGTCGTTGCGCCATCCCACAGCACCGACGTCGGCCGGAACAGCCCGGTCAGCAACTCCCAAGGGTCGCGATCGGACGTGAACCACTGCTCGAAAGCCGCTTTCGGTCGTGTGCGAAGAATCACGTCACCGATGAACCCGAGCGTTCCTCGTGACCCGACCAGCAATCGACAGAGATCGAATCCGCTGACGTTCTTCACGGTCGGCCCACCGGCCTTCACGAGTTTGCCCGCAGCGTTGACGTAGTTGGCTTGGAGCAGGGCATCGCGCATCGCCCCGTAGGCCAACCGGCGGATTCCGCTGTGGCCGATGGCCAGCGCGCCCCCGACTGTTCCGCCTGACGGAATGGCGACCTGTTGTCCATGCTCGGCCAGGGCCGCGTCGATTTTGTCGACCGGCGTCCCGGCTCCGCAGCGAATGGTCATCTCGGCGGGCTGGATCCATTCGATGCCGACCGGGGCATGCACGACACGGACGTCCGGCAGCGGGCGCGAACGTGTCCCGAGCCCGGCGATGGTTACCGGACCGATGGAACCGACCGCAGCCGCGAAATCGTCGAGTGTCAGATCCATGCGCCTTCCGGAGCACTGTGGATCTCGCCACACGTGGCGGGGTTCGGCAACACCTTGTCGGGGTTCGAAATCAGTTGCGGGTCGAACGCTCGACGAAGATCCGCCTGCGCACTGAGATCGGTCTCGGAGAACATCAGCGGCATGAGATCCCGCTTCTCGAGCCCGATGCCGTGCTCGCCGCTGAGCACGCCACCAGCATCAACTGACGCCTTGACGATTTCCTTGCCTGCCGCATGAACCCGCTCGGACACGCCCTGAATCGAAGCGTCGAACAGAATCAACGGATGGAGGTTGCCGTCACCGGCATGAAACACGTTCAAGACCTTCAAGTCATGGCGCTCGACGATCTCGTAGATCGAATCCAACACCTCGGCGAGCTTGTTGCGCGGCACCACGGTGTCGTGGAGGTAGTAGTTCGGCATGATGTTCGCGATGGCGCCGAACGCTGACTTGCGTCCCTTCCACAGCAACGCGCGCTCCGCATCATCTGCAGCCACTCGAATCGTGCCGACGCCTCGTGCGGATGCCAGCTGGCAAATGCGATCGACGTCCGCCGCAACACCTGCAGGCGACCCGACAACTTCGATCAGCAGTGCGGCTGCCTGATCGACAGGCAGGCCGGCGTGGATGAATTCCTCAACCGCGATCAGACACAGCTGATCCATCATCTCAACCGCGGCGGGCACAATGCCGGACGCGATGATGTCGCTGACCAGGTTGGCGCCTTCGGCGACCGATCCGAAGTCCATCAGCATCGTCGCCACGTCTGGCGGGTTTTGCATCAGCCGGACGCAGATCTTCGTCGCTACACCGAACATGCCCTCGCTGCCGACGAACACACCGCGCAGGTCGAATCCGTCGGGTTCAGGCTCTTCTCCCCCGAGCACGCTGATCGACCCATCAGGGAGCACAACTTCCATGCCGTGGATGTGGGCATTGGTGACGCCGTCCGCCAGACAGTGCGGTCCACCCGAGTTGTTGGCGACGTTGCCGCCGATCGAGCAGGTCTGCTGGCTGCTCGGGTCCGGCGCAAAGTGCACGCCGAGGTGGGCAATCTGTTTCGACAGGTCGAGGTTGAGCACACCGGGCTCGACCCAGGCAATGCGATTCACTTCGTCAACCGAGATGATCTTGTTCATCTTCGTCGTGGAGATGACGATGGCGTCCGGTGGCGGCACCGCCCCACCGGCCAGGCCCGTTCCTGACCCACGCGCCATGAACGGAACGCCGAGTTGCGCTGCCACCTGAACGCACGCCTGCACATCTTCGGTCGACTCGGGAAAGCACACGATGCCGGCACGGCCCGTCATGTTCGATGCGTCATGGCGGTACAGGTGGCGCAGCGTCGGCGAATCCCTGACCTGATCGTCGCGGAGCCGCGCACGAAGTTCGCGGGCGACAACGTCCAAATCGATCGGCGTGTCGATCACCGTCATGAAATCAGCGGCCTCGTTGGCGCATCACGATGACTCGGCCGCTGTCGACGGGCTGACCGTCGACGAAGACCTTGTCACCGGGCTCGACGTGATCCTCGAGCGATTCGAGTCGGCCTTCACGCTTCGCGTGGAGTTCGTCCTCGTGCTGGTTCATCACTGCTCGGCCCTCGCGGACGGCATCGGCGATATCACGCGTCTTCGCCCGCGCCTTGGACACGGCAGACTTGGCGACTTGCGCAGGCGCCACATTCGACGCAGCCTCCTTGACCTTCTTCTTTGCGTAGCCAGCGCCGGCAACGCCTGCCGCCAGGCCACCGGCAAACCACGTCAGTCGTTTGATCATGCTCGTCGTCTCCGTCGTTCTGGGGCTCGTTCGCCGCGATTGCGCACGTCGATCACGTTTCCGACCGTACTGGGATCTGGCGCGATGAGTGGTCGTTCAAGTGGCTTGCCGCGCAGACGGCTCCAGGCTCGAGCCGTTCCCTTGGCGAAGCCGGCGGCTTTGATGGCCGGCGACGAGAACGCCGTGCGGGCCACTCGGCCACCGACGGCATCACCAATCGCTTCGGCCGACCCCAGTACCTTGTCGAACCGCTCGAGATCGCTTCGAGCCTCGTCGACGGTCAGACGCGCCGCGTCGGTTGTGTTCCGCATCTCATGCAGGAGCGGAGCGGTCTCAGCGCGCAGATCGACGACGTCCTTGCGCAGATCGCGCAGTGTGTCGTGGACGCGGAGCAGCACGACGATCAAGGCCGTGAACCCGCAGATCAGGACGAACGCGGCAATCACGACGACCAGGTCGCCGGCGCTCATTGTGGTGCTCCGTCCGGAGGCGGCCCTATTGAGGTGGTCGTTGTGCGGGTGGCCATTCGTTGCTCGATCTCTTGTTCCTCACCGTGCTGACTCGGCTCGTACCAGCGTTGCCCGTGTTGTGCTTCGGGCAGGTATTCCTGGTCGACCCAGCCGGTCGGACTGTCATGAGGATACTCGTACCCCACTCCGTGGCCCAGCGTTGCCGCCCCCTGGTAGTGGCCATCACGAAGATGTGGGGGCACCTCGCCCGTGGCGCCATCACGGACCGCCGCCCGCGCGTTCCAAATCGCGAGCGCTGCCCGGTTGCTCTTCGGAGCCGTGGCCAAGTAAATCGCCGCCTGGGCCAAGTTGAGCTGGGCCTCGGGCAATCCGACGTGCTCGAGCGCATGTGCCGCAGCGACCGCCACGTCGAGGCCCCGGCTGTCGGCCAACCCCACGTCCTCGCTGGCAAAGATGACCATCCGCCGGGCGATAAACCGAGCGTCCTCACCCGCTTCGAGCATCCGCGCGAGCCAATACACGGCGGCATCCGGGTCGCTCCCCCGCATTGACTTGATGAACGCGCTGACGACGTCGTAGTGATCGTCGCGGCCGTACCGCAACGCGCTGGTGCCCAGTGCTGCTTCGACATGAGCAAGCACGACGTGGGTGTAGTCCGACAGCGCGCACGCGACATCGAGCGATGTCAACACTTGGCGCCCGTCTCCCCCTGCCCGGTCAACCAGCAGCTCGAGCGCGTCAGCGTCGGCGGTCGTTGCCTCGGCTTCCAAGCCACGCGCCACCAGTTGCTCGATGGCCGGACGATCGAGCGGCTCCAGGCGGAAGAGTGTCGAGCGGCTGCGCAACGGCGCGTTGACCTCGAAGAACGGGTTCTCGGTCGTTGCACCAATCAACGTGAGTGTTCCGTCCTCGACAGCGGGAAGCAGCGCGTCCTGCTGGGCCTTCGAGAACCGGTGAATCTCATCGAGGAACAAGATCGTGCCCTGTCCGCGCTCTCCCAAACGTTGATGCGCGCGCTCGATGGTTTCGCGCACGTCCTTGACGCCCGCAGTCACTGCCGAGAGTTGTTCGAAGGCACGCGCGGTCGAGCCCGCTACTGCCAGAGCAAGCGTGGTTTTGCCTGTGCCTGGTGGCCCCCACAACAGCGCTGAGCTCAATCGGTCGGTCTCAACCAAGCGACGCAAAGGGCGACCCGGCCCGACGAGGTGCTCCTGACCGACGACGTCGTCGATCGACTTGGGTCGGAGCCGTGCGGCGAGCGGGGCGCGGGAGCGGCGGGTTTCCTCAGCCGCGGCAGCAAACAGGTCGGTCACGAGCGTGCGCCGAGCACCCGCTGATACGACGACTTGCGGAACTCGACCACATGGTCGATGAGCCACGGCACCTTCGCCCACTGCCATTCATCGAACTCGTCGCCGTCGGGCGTTGGCTCGACCTCATCGTTGAGCACCTCGAAGAAGAACCAACGCTGAGCCTGTCCCAGACGAGACCCGCGTTTGACGCCTTCAGGCCATTCGTAGACGGTCCACTCTGGATACTCGTCCACGAGCCGAACGTGTTTCGGACCAAGCCCGGTCTCTTCTTCCAACTCCCGCCAGGCGCCTTCGACCGGCGACTCGCCCGCGTCGATACCGCCTTGCGGCAATTGCCATTGATCGCGGTGATCGGTTCGTTGAAACGCCAGGACTCGGCCCTGCGAGTCCGACACGACAGCGACGGTCCCGGCTCGGAATTGCAAATTCCCCATCAGGAGACGAGCGTACTGCGCAGCGTGCGACTGCGCGACGTGATCGTCAGCGCCCGATGTGTCGCAGGCGCGTCTGCACGTCGTAGTAGTTCGGATCGTGCTCCGCGATCGTCGCAAACCAGCGTCGCGCCTTGATCGGATCATTCAACCGGTCGTAAAAGTCGGCGAGCACATACCACTGGCGAAGATGATGGTCCTTCACCGACTTGGTGTTCTTCGTTGCTGGCAACATCATCTCAATCGCAGCCGGAAGATCGCCTCGATCTGCGAGCGCCCCAGCGGCGACGATCCGGCCCTCGGCCAGGATGTCGTGGCGTGGAGACGACTCACGGATGAGGAGCCACACGCGCTCGACCGATGACCAACGCTCGAGCGCCCGGTAGCAGTCGGCGAGGGGTGGCAGAATCTCTTGGTTCTCGTGCAGGTCGTGCGCGACCTCGAGCGCGGCAGCCGCCTGCTTGTATCGGCCGAGGCGGTAGTTCGCAAGTCCGGCCACTTCGTGGGCAGCAGCGACACCGGGTGCCTCTTTGGCAATGGACGCCGCAATACGTTTGGCTTCGTCGAAGCGCTCGCGATCGAGTGCCTCGCTCGCTTGCGCCAACCGTTCTGACAGCCGCGCACCGCGTTGGGCGCCCAGGGCATCGTTGAGCTGTGCGGCAACTTCGGGATCCAGTTCCGGTGCCTCGCGCGGCGCTCGCTCCCCCGAGCCGGCTCGTTGTGTTGCTGCTCTCGCTGCACCCCGAACGGATCCTTCGTCAATCCACTGCTCGGTGGTACGAGCTTCTATCTTGGCGCGTTCCTGTTCCTTGGCGACCGCCGGATCGACCTCGGGCTTGGGTCCACGTCGACGCTTCACGTCCATCGATCGACGATCAGCCTCCGTCAACTGCGGGCGGTCCGTTTTGAACCGATCGTCTCGGCCCGAGCGATTGCCTCCACGATCATTGCGTCCACCGCCGCCACGTGATCCGCCGGAACGTCCGCCAGCGCCAGGCCGAGCGCCGTCGTTGCGGCGCGAAGAACTTGAGGATCGGTCACCAGGCATGGCCGAACATGCTACGTCACGCCACCCAGAACCGTTCCCGTTCAGGCGAACCGGGCCGAAAACGCAAAAAACGCACCACCGGCAGAATCCGGATGGTGCGTTTCTCGTTCGAAATCGGGCGACGTCCTACTCTCCCAGGAGATCTCTCTCCAAGTACCATCGGCGCTGACAGGCTTAACTTCCGTGTTCGGGATGGGAACGGGTGTGACCCTGTCGCTATGGTCACCCAAAT
>CAXMZV010000111.1:0-9697 GCA_964199985.1 Candidatus Ilumatobacter isfjordensis
AACGCATCGATGGCGTCGAGATCCACGCCGGACATCTCCAGGGCGGCGCGACCGGACTCGATCGACAGATCCGAGGTCATCCCGCCAACACGTCGTTCGTGGATGCCGGTGCGTTCCACGATCCAGTCGTGGTCGGTGTCGAACATTTTCTCGAGGTCGTGATTGGTGAGAATCTTCGGGGGAAGCGCCGAACCCCAACCGGTGATGACGGCCCCTCTGACTCCTTGGTTGACTCGTGGCATCTCGTCCCTCCAGGGATGACCGGGTGCGAGCCGGCCAATTCGTTCAGTGTGTCTGCGACTTCAGTGGGTGCGGAGCCACGCAATGGGCTGGCGAGCGGTGACTCGTTCGGTGTCGACCGCGATGTAGCTCTGCAGCAAGCCGGCGAACGGAGACCGAACCTCGTGCTCGCCGACGTGGCCGATCACCGTGCCGACGTCGATCGGTGCTCCTTCTCCGAGGGAGCCGAGCGGCGTGAAGATGCCAGCCGCGGGGCTGACCACCAGGCGCTCGGTTGCGAAGAGGTACTCGCCGTCGAGTTGCACGGGTTCGGTCGGGGCGCTGGCATCGACCCACTCGATCAGCTTGTCGAGGTCTTCGGGCGTTGCAACTGAGATGGTGCGGGAGTCCTTCACGGTGCGTTTGGCCATCCCGGTGAGCACGCCGCCGGGGCCGAGTTCTGCGAACTCGGTGACCCCGGCTTCAGACAAGGTGAGCAGGCTCTGCTTCCAACGGACAGGGCTGGACAGCTGCGCCGACAGAAGGCTCGCCCACTCCAACCCCTCGTTGTGAGCCAGGGCGTCGACGTTGGCAATGACGGGTACATCGGAGTCGCGTGGACGGGCTGCAGCGAGGGCTTCACGCAGTCGATCGCGCGCTGCGGTCATGAACGGCGTGTGGAAGGCGCCCGAGACATGCAGCCCCATGACGCGTTTTGCACCGAGTTCCTTCGCTCGCTCGCTTGCTGACTCCACGCCAGCGGGAGACCCGGCGATGACGACCTGGCCGGGTGCGTTGTAATTGGCAACCCAAACGTCGGAGTCGGCACGGCGGCATGCCACGTCGACCTGGTCGTCGTCGAGCCCGAGGACGGCAGCCATAGTGCCTGGCCGTTCCAGGCCGGCGTCGTGCATGGCGGCGGCGCGAGCCGTAACGAGGCGAACGCCATCCTCGAACCCGAGGGTGCCGGTGGCGGTGAGCGCGGTGTACTCGCCGAGCGAATGGCCGGCACAGAAGCTCGGTTCCAACCCAAGCCGCTCAGCGGCGTCGAGCACCATCAAGCTCGAAACGAATGTCGTGAGCTGCGCGTTGCGTGTGTCGCGGAGTTCGTCTGCGTCGGCGTCACAGAGCAGGGCGCCGACATCGCGGCCAGCGATCTCGGAGGCCTCGTCGACGAGCTCCCAACTTTCGTGGTCTTGCCACGGGCGGCCCATCCCGGGGCGTTGAGACCCCTGACCGGGGAACGTGAAAGCGAGCATTGTGGCGAGGCTAGACGCGCGACGACGATTCGTGCGGCTACCGCTGAGTAACCCCTCTGCACTCGGGCGGACCCGCCTGCTGATCGACCGTGCGGTTCACGCGGCGGCCGGGATATCCTCGGCTCGGCACACGCCCTAGTAGCCCAATTGGCAGAGGCAACGGTCTCAAACACCGTCAAGTGTCGGTTCGAGTCCGACCTGGGGCACAAGAGTTCGCCACACGGCGCCACTCGGTGACCGGGCCGCCCGATCACGGGCCACGATCCGCGGCCGTTCATGCTTCGGGACCGACACCACTACCGTCGAGCACTCATGAAGAGCACGAGAGTCCGTTCAGCCGCCACTACCCTCATGGTGACTGCCGTCTGCACTCTTTCGCTTGCGGCTTGCTCGTCGGATGATTTCTCGAGCGAGACCACCACCGCAGACACCGAGGCTCCGGCGATCACCGCTGCTCCGACAACAGAGGCATCGGCAACGACCTCTCCTCCGACGACCGCCCCCGCTCCGGAGCCATCCGAAGGTCTCGTGTGGGCGTCAGCAGCCGGTGACGACAGGATCAACACCGATACGCCGCAACCGACGTTCGAAGCGGACGGCGTCACGTCTCGGATCGAGAGCGTGCTGTGGGTCGAGTCCGGCGGGACGAGTGACGTCCAGCGGGCGTGCAGAGAGGAAGCCGATCTCGAGCAGGAGTTCGGTGGAGGTGAGTTGGCGACCGAGTGTCTGATCGCGCAGTGGACGTTCGATGTTTCTGCCGATTTCCGGACCGATGAGTTCTCGGTGGACGGCGGTCTCAGCGCCCGTTCGCTCGTGACGCCGGAAGGCAAGCAGATCGATTCGTTCGTCGCTGCGTCCGGCTTCCCGGGCACGGTGGACAATCGACTCGTCGTGACGTTCGCAGGCGGTGTTCCTGGCTCGACGCTTCGGTTCGACACGGGCTCGAATCTCGTGGGCTTCACGACGCACGTTTACGAGATGCCGCCCGCCGAGGAGTTCCTGCCGGTGTTCTTCGGAAGACTGACTCCGGTCGGGCCTCCCTGATTCTGCGCCCTTTGCTGCGCCCGGGGTTTTCGGATTTCGCTGGTCAGAGATGTGGCTGTCGCGCCTCGGTGACCGTCGTGAACTCCGGCCTGCGAGGCAGTCGAGAAAGCACGACCGATGAACACACTCCTCACGATCGAGGAAGCGGAGCAGCGCTCAGGCTCTTGCCTCGCTCACTTGAACGCTTCCGTGGGAACGGCGACGACCCCGCCGACATCCACATCAATCGGCGACGATCCGGTACCGCATCGAGGACATCGAGGCGTGGCTGGACAGTCTGGGAATCGACCCGAGGGAGGCGCAGTCATGAGCCGGGAACGAGACCGCCCCAAGGCACCAGGCCCTGATGGCCCACCAACCGAGGTAAGGGGCGTCCGCCACGGCCAAGTCCTCCGTTCCGGTGTGCCTGACGGCTACTGGCAGCCCACGAACGGCGCAGCGACCGGTGCAGCGGCGCCCGGGTGCAGGATCAACGGTCCGTGCTGACCGCAACCGCTCACCCTCGCGCACGTCAGATTCCGTTTGACAGCCCGTTCGAGCGGGCTGGCACATGGCTGTTCCCGGTCTCGTGGACGGTCGAATCGGAGCGTTTGTCGAGGACGCTGGCGGCGAATTCGTTGCCCTCGACGCGCGATAGCAATGGCCGCACCCGAGGGTGCGGCCATTGCCGTGGTCGTGATTCGTCGATCAGTGCGACGATGTGTTGCCGTCAGAAGAGGAAGATACTCGGGTCTTGAGGCGAAGTCCCATCAAGCAGATTCTTGTCCTCCCCCAGCTTCTCTTGATACTCGTTCAGTAGGTTATTCGGCGCCCAGCTCTGGCGGCGCCAGCTCTGGCGTCACGTCGAGGCAGGTTGCCGTGACGGTGACCTGGTCGGAAGTCGCCGAAGAGTTCCAGAACTGGAAGCTCCAGCCGCTGACGACCATTTGGGAGGCGCTCACTGTGCCATTTCTCACGCCGCTGAATCCGCCACCGATGGCGATGTCGCCATCTGCGCAGAAAGCCTGCACGGTGATGGCCTCGGGCCCGCCGGTGATCGTCTCGCTCACCGGCTCTGAGCTGTATGAGCCATAGATCTTGGTGCCGTCGGTCCCGTCGGCTCCGGTTTGGCCTTGGATGCCTTGGTCGCCTTGGATGCCTTGGTCGCCTTGGATGCCTTGGTCGCCTTGGATGCCTTGGTCGCCTTGGATGCCCTGGTCACCCTGGATGCCCTGGTCGCCCTGTGGGCCGTTTGCACCGACGACGCCGGTGAAGCCACGGTCGCCCTGGTCGCCCTTGTCGCCCTTTTCACCGTTGTTGACGGTCAGGCCGGGGATGCCCTGGTCGCCCTGGTCGCCCTTGTCGCCCTTGGCGCCCTGGTTACCCTGGTTACCCTGGTTGCCCTGCGCACCCGGCGCACCGGTGTCGCCGACATCACCCTTCGCGCCGTCCTTGCCGTTCAGGCCGAGCGCACCGGTGTCGCCCTTCGCGCCGTCCTTGCCGTTCAGGCCGGCCGGACCGGTGTCGCCGGTCTCGCCCTGCGCGCCGTCCTTGCCGTTCAGGCCGGGGGCACCGGCCGGACCGGTTTCGCCGGTGTCACCCTTTTCGCCGGGCGTGCTCGATGTGCTCGGCGTGTAGAAGCCGAGTACATCGATGACGATGTCGGTGCTGCCGGCGTTGTTGTACAGGTCGAACGTTCCCGCGTCGGAGAGCGTCAACATGATCCCGTTCGTCGAGACAGAAAGGTCTGTCGTCGGATTCAGGTGCGAGGCATTCGGGCGCGCCGCGAGGTCTGACGGGTATGCCGTCAGGAACGAGTCGGCGGTAGCGCCGACCGATGTCAAGTTGATGTTGAGCGCCGTCGCTCCGGCGGGAACCGAGGAGCAGTCGCCGGATACGCCCACTGCGCTCACGGTCATCGTGTCGTTGGCTCCGAGCGGCGTCGAACGAACACCGATGGTTTCGGGGGTGCGGGTGTCGACGAGTCGGCACGGCGCGACCGGGGTCACGGTGGACTCGGCGGCATTGCTGGACGCCTGGACGAGGCCGACGCCTCCGGCACCAGCTGTAACGGCGATGGCTGCACCAAAGGCAGCCCAGCGAGAACGGGCAAGAGTCATGAGGAAGATCCTTCTGTATGGGACGGCGGAGCGATTTGCTCGACTGGATTCAGGTTTTGGAATACAACATTCCATCGTCACCCTTCATCAACACTTGAGGGTCAATTGCTTCGAGCGGTGAATGGACCGACCCCGGCAACGAAAGGAGCTGTTGGGCTCGCGGATCAGATGAACCGATGCGAAGACGCCGCTCGCCAGGTGCCTATCCCCCTCGACTCGGGACCTCGAGCACGCGATGTCTTGGCCGGTTTGAGAGAGTGGGCGATGGATCCGATCATCGGCCACAAGACGTGGCGCACACTTGAACCGATTCACGGCGCGATCTACTTCGTTCCCGAAGCAGCTGAGGAGTACGCGCGACTGGGCCTTGACGAGTGGGGATCGGGCTACTTTCCGTCGCGTGCCGCCGCCATGGGTGCGGTGGGAGCGGAGGTGGTCAAGGCAACCTTCTACAACTTCGACCCGGGACTCGTCGAGCGAAGCATGGACGGAGCGTGGGAGACCGCATCCCCGGAACAATTGTCCGCCGCACGATTGACCGCAGCCGACCGCATGATCCGCCGGTTGGCCGGCGCGACAATTGACTCGCTCGCCCCTGCGGCGGAGATCGCACGCGAGGCCGCGCTGGTCGCCTGTGCACGTCCCGAGGGTCGGGCGCTGTTCGCCGGCCATGCTCAGCTCGACTGGCCGGAGGAACCGCACCTGGTGCTGTGGCACGCGCAGACGTTGTTGCGCGAGTTCCGGGGTGACGGCCACATTGCCGCGCTCACCGCACAGGGACTCACCGGGTGCGAGGCGCTGGTCACGCACGCGGCGGCAGGCGACATCTCGGGCGACGTTTTGAAGAGCTCGCGGCAACGCACCGATGACGATTGGGCGGCAGCGCACGACTCGCTTCGGTCGCGTGGCTGGCTCGATGCGGACGGTGCCTTCACCGAGGCGGGTCGCGAAGGTCGCCAGTGGATCGAGGATCGCACCGACGAATTGGCCGTGCTGCCATACGCGGCAATCGGCGAGGATGCGTGTGCGCAGCTCCGCGCCGCGTGTCGGCCGACCAGCGTGGCGATGGCGGCTGCACTTGGTTTCCCGCGTCGCGGTGATGACTGACTTCCGCGTTGGCAGCACTCTGCGGTGTGCCGCTGATGGGTCGGCGGTGGCGTACGATCGGCTCTCGCATGGGTAGTTGGTTGGTCGAGCGGCGTCTCTCCAAGGTCGGGTCACGGCTCAAGGCGTTACGCAGCGAACTGGCCGTGATCGACGAACAGTTGCTCTACCTGGGCGACGATGCAGACGATCAAGCGATTCGCGCGATGGTGGCTGAGACGGCATCGTCGTCATTCGAGGCTCGATCCGCACAAGGCAACTTCGCGAACATGACGAAGCATCGCGTCAAGGTCGTCACCGAGATTGCCGACCTCGAACAGCGTCAGGACGAACTCCTCGATCAGATGATCGGCTGAGTCTGCTCAGGATTCGGCGGTGTCGGGCGAACTCTGCCCGGAAAGCACAGCATTGCTGTGCGTGGCGGGCACAGTTGGCGCCGCGTCCGGCAAGTTCGGTTCTGGCCGCAGCGTGGTACATACTGAAGACATGCCGTTGCGCGTCGTGATTGCCGAAGACGAGGCCATCATCAGAATGGATCTCCGCGAAACCCTCGAAGAGGAGGGGTACAACGTCGTGGGCGAAACCGGCCGCGGCGATCAGGCGATCGAGCTGGTTCGCGATCTTCAGCCCGATCTGGCGATTCTCGACATCAAGATGCCGGGCATGACGGGCCTCGAAGCTGCAGCAGTGATCAACGGCGAGAAGATCTGCGGCGTGCTGATGCTCACAGCGTTCAGCCAGAAAGAAGTCGTCGAGCAGGCGCGTGACGCCGGGGCGTTGGCGTTCCTCGTCAAGCCGTTCCAACGCAGCGACCTCGTCCCGGCGATCGAGGTGGCCATGGGGCGATTCCGCGAGCTGCGTTCGCTCACTGGGGAGATCGACGCACTGGGCGAGCAGCTCGAATCGCGCAAGTTCATCGAGCGGGCCAAGGGTGTACTCATCGACGAGGTGGGTATGACCGAGAACGACGCCTTCCAGTTCATTCAGAAGACCGCCATGAGCGAGCGCAGCAGAATGCGCGACGTCGCGGATCGCATTCTGGACGGATCACTCCGTCCGAGTGACGACTGACGGCGCAACGCCCGTCGCACCGGATACCAACGAAACGACACGGAGCATCGCCATGGGAACCACACTCCTCGTCGACGGGAACTCGCTCACGTACCGAGCGTTCTTCGCACTGCCGACTGACATGGCCACGGCGAGTGGACAGGTCACCAACGCCGTCTTCGGTTTCACGTCGATGCTGGCGTACGTCCTAAAGGAACAGCAGCCCGACGGGATCCTCGTTGCCTTCGACCGGCCTGAACCGACGTTCCGCCACAAAGCAGAGCCTGAATACAAGGCGCAACGCGAAGCCGCGCCAGACATCCTTCGCCAGCAGATGGGCCTCGTCCGCGAGGTGCTCGATGCACTCGGCATCACCACGGTCGACGAGGTGGGCTGGGAAGCCGACGACCTGATCGCGACTGCAACCAAGGCACTGGTCGACCGAGGCGAGAACGTCATCATCGTCACCGGCGACCGCGACAGCTATCAACTCGTCAGCGACCCGCACGTGAAGGTGATGTACAACAAGCGTGGCGTGAGCGACTACGCGCTCTATGACGAGGCGGGTATCGAAGAACGGACCGGCGTCACCCCCGACATGTACGTCCAGTACGCCGCACTTCGCGGAGACAATTCCGACAATCTGCCGGGCGTGCCCGGGGTGGGGGAGAAGACTGCGGCGAAGCTGATCAACAAGTACGGCGGGCTCGACGGCATCTTCGCCAACGTCGATGAGCAGACACCCAAGCTCAAGTCGAATCTGGTCGAGAACGAAGAGCGGGCTCGCAAGAATCTCGATCTGATGTTGCTGCATTTCGATGCGCCGCTCCGTGCCGAAATCGGTGGCGAGCAAGTCGATGTCGACTTCGACGATCGCACGACGCCGACCGGCCTCGGTGTGTCCCCCAACCCCGACGAGATGAAGCGGCTGTTCGAGTTCCTCGAGTTCCGTGCACTGGGTGGCCGCATCACCGACGCGCTCGCGTCGCTCGGTGGCGACGTCGACCTCGGGCCGGGGGAGGAACGCCAGGAGATCGTCGCAGAGATCTTGGTCGTCGCGTCTCCTTCGGAAGCCGCACATCTGATCACGTCCGCGGCCCACCTCGATATCCACGCTGCCTGGACCGGGGAACCCGGCCGTTCGTTCCTGTCCGGTGTTGCCGTGGTGTCCGATGGCTCTGCGTCCGAGGTGGCCTGGATCCCGTCCGAGCTGCTCGGCGACGAGGCGCTCGGCGTAGCGCTTGCCGCGCACCAGAGCGTGCGCGGCCACAACGTCAAGGAGCTGATGCGTTCGCTGCTCGGTCTCGACATCGAGATGCGTGGTCTGACGCTCGACACGGCGATCGCCGCGTACCTGATCGACCCGGCCGAGGCCCGCTACGCCCTGCCCGACCTCATTGAGAAGTACACCAAGTTCGCCCGGCCGTCCGACGCCGCCGACTCGGGTCAGCTCGACCTCGACGGCACGTCGATGAGCGATGCCGAGGTCGCCGGGCGAGACGCGCTCGCCATTCACCACCTCGCCGGCCCAATCCACGACAGCCTCGAAGCACAGGGGATGGCCGAGCTGTACGACACGATCGAGAATCCGCTCGTGCTCGTGCTCGCGAAGATGGAGCACTTCGGTGTCGGCGTCGACATCGACGAGCTCCGTGCGCTCAACGACAAGCTCAAAGCTGAAGTCGAGAGCCTGGTTGTGCAGTTGAGGGAAGTGTCGGGCAAGGAGGACCTCAACCTCAACTCGCCGAAGCAGCTCCGCGAGCTGCTGTACGACGAGAAGGGCCTGACCCCGATCAAGAAGACCAAGACGGGTCCGTCGACAGACGCGTCGACACTTGAGAAGCTGATGCCGGAGTGGCCGGAGTTCCTCGGGCCGCTGATGCGCCACCGGGAGGTCGACAAACTGCGCGGCACCTATGGCGAAGGACTACTGCACGAAGTCGCCGACGATGGCCGCATCCACGCCACGTTCAACCAAACGGTCGCTCGCACCGGCCGTCTCTCGTCTGACCAGCCGAATCTCCACAACATCCCGGTGCGGAGCGAGGAAGGACGCCAGTTCCGCAAGGTCTTCGTGCCGTCGCCCGGCACCGAGCTGCTCGTGGCCGACTACAACCAGATCGAGCTGCGCTGCATTGCCCACCTCGCCGCCGACCCCGGGTTGATCGAAGCGTTCACCACCGGTCAGGACATTCACAACGCGACGGCGGCTCGAGTGTTCGATGTCGACCCTGATGCCGTCACGGTTGATCAGCGGTCGAAAGCGAAAATGGTGTCGTACGGACTGGCCTACGGCATGGAGGCCTACGGCCTTGCGCAGCGCCTCAACATCCCGGTCGACGAAGCAGCCCCGATCCTCGATGCGTACTTTGTTGCCTTCCCGAACGTGAAGGCGTACATGGAGTCGACCGTCGTCGAGGCCCGTGAGCGGGGCTACACCGAGACGCTGTTTGGTCGCCGCCGTCCGATCCCGGAACTGATGAACTCGAACTTCCGCGTTCGTCAAGCGGGTGAGCGTCAGGCGATGAACGCCGGCATTCAGGGTCTTGCCGCCGACATTTTCAAAGTGGCACTCGTGCGGATTGACGAGGAGTTGGTGTCGAAGGGGCACAAGAGCGTGCTGATCCTGCAGGTGCACGATGAAGTCCTCGTCGAGGTCACCCCTGACGAGAAAGAGACCGTCGGCCCGTTGCTGATCGACATCATGCGCGACGCCGCCGAACTCGATGTCCCCCTCGAAGTCAACGTCAGCTGGGGCGACACATGGGCCGCCGCGAAGGGCTGAACAATCACAGTTTGGGGTCAGACCCCAGGTGTGATTTCATCCGGCAGACCTGGCCGATGACCGATCACTGGTTTGAGCCGCTCGCCGACCACATGGGTACCGCATACGACCGGTACGCCCACACCAAAGGCACCGTG
>CAXMZV010000112.1:0-9606 GCA_964199985.1 Candidatus Ilumatobacter isfjordensis
CCCCGCTGCACTCATCGAATACGAACGCGTCTGACCCAGGCCGTTTCACCTCGGGTTGGAAACGGATCGGACGTCAGGCTGCGTCGCTGGGTGTGCGGCGCTTCGACTTGCGGGTCGGCAGAGTGATGTGATCGGCGTACTTTGCTGCGAATGGCGCTGCGATCGCAGTGATGAGCACGTATCCGGCCACCAGGGCGCCGAGTTCGGGACCGTCTGCGAGGCTCGCGCCCAACGCGGCAATGACGATCGAGAACTCGCCGCGGGCAATCAATGTGGCGCCAGCGCGCATGCGGCCCTTCTCGGCCGCCCCGACACGCTTGGCCGCGTACCAGCCGGTGCCGAACTTTGTGATCGACGTGACGACTGCGAGCGCGATTGCCGGAAGCAGTGAATCGACGAGCTTCGATGGGTCGACCTGGAACGAGAAGAAGAGGAAAAAGATCGCTGCGAACAGGTCGCGAAGCGGCGAGATCAGGTTCATCGCGCGTTCTTCGGCCTGGCCCGAGAGTGCGAGTCCCACCAGGAAGGCGCCGATTGCTCCGGACACTTCGAGGCGTTGTGCGATGCCGGCGACCAGCAATGTCACGCCGAAGACGCCGAGCAGCAGTGCCTCGTCGGAACCACCGATCAGCGCGTCACTGAGGCGGCGGCCCCACACCAGTGCCAACAGCAGAATGACGACAACAACAGTGAGGGCGATTGCGACGCTGGTCAGCGTGGCGATGACCGTTCCGCCGACGATCAGTGCAGCAACCACCGGCAGGTAGATCGCCATCGCCAGGTCTTCGATGACCAGCAGGTTCAGAATCGCCGGCGTTTCGCGGAAACCGAGTCGTTGGAGGTCGCTGAGCACCTTCGATACGACCCCCGACGAGGAAATCCAGGTGGCTCCACCGAGCAGCACAGCGGCCAGCGGTGACCAACCGAGCAGCAGGCCAGCAGCCACACCCGGCAGCGCGTTGAGCAACATGTCGATTACACCGACGAAGGTGCCGGTGCGTAGACCATTGCGAAGCTCGACGTCGGAGTACTCCAAGCCGAGGGTGAACAGCAAGAGCAGCACGCCGATCTCGGCGATGATCGAGATGAAGTCCTCGGTCACGTCGAGTTGCACGACGCCGCCTTCGCCGAGCATCAGCCCCGCCAGCAGGTAGAGCGGAACGGCAGTGATGCCCATGCGGCCGGCGAGCCGGGCGAGGAGTGCCAGTCCGAGTACGACGGCGCCGATCTCGATGAAGGCGAGCGCGGTCTCGGCGCTACCGGCAGCTATCAGCGCGAGTGTCATCGGGGAGTGGTGCGTCGTTGGGGCTGGCTCAGTTGGTGAGCTGGTCGCGCAGCAATGCGAGACCGTCCGTGGTTCCGACAGCGACGGCCGTGTCGCCGATCTGGAAGTCGAACTCGGGGTCGGGCGCGGGCACCGATTGGTCACCGCGGATCACCGCGACGATCGAGGCACCCGTGCGCGTCCGGTACTCACCGTCGCGAATTGTTGAGCCGATGGCCGGCGACGAGTCGGTCAGTGCGATCCACTCGATGGCGAGGCCGTCGATGTTCTGCTGCACTTCGGCGACTGCTTCGGTGACCTGGCTGGCACCGAGCAGTTCGGCCATCGTGCGCGTGTCCGACGCCGACAGATCGACCATCGTCGAGCAGGCGTCCGGATCGTTGCGGTCGTAGACGACGATCTCGCGTCGGCCGTCGCGGTGGACGATCACGCCAACACGTTCACCAGTGTCGGTGTCGAACTCGTGGCGCACTCCGACGCCGGGGAGTTTGGTCTCCTGCACTTCGGCCATGCGATCAGTCTCACACGATTCTGGCCGTTTCGGCCATGCCGACGATGCTGTCAGCTGCCTTCTTTGCGGGAACGCACGATGAGAGTGCTGGGCACGTTTCCGGCCGAGCCGACTTCGTCGACTCGATCGACCCGGAAGTTTGATCGGCTGAGCGAAGTGAACCAGTCGCTCATCGAGCGAGCGGTCGTGCCGTAGGGCGTAGCGTCGCTGACGACGGAGAACGGATGAGTGACCGAGATGACGAACGGCATGCTCGGGATGAGGATGCGGTGCACCTGGCGGAGCAGGCGGCTGAGGTCGTCGACCTTCTCGATCGTGTGCGCAGCCACGACGACGCTCACCGTGCCGGACGTGATCTCGCCAAGGTCGGCCAAGTCGGTGGCGTGGCACTGCACGCTCACCTCGGCTGCCTCAGCGCGTGAACGCATTTCGGCGATCTTGTCGGCGTCGGGGTCGACGGCGATGGCCTTGGCTCCCGACTGCGCAAATTCGACCGCGTTGAACCAGTCGGAGATGCCGAGCTCGACGGCGCGTTTGCCGCCGCTCACGTCGCCACTCAGACGCAGCTCGGCGTCGGTCGGGATGCCGTCTCCATAACTGATGTTTGCAACCACGGCTCCAGTGTGCCCGCTCCGGACGACACGTGTGTGCATTGCGCTCTATCCTTGACTTCTATGTCCTTCTCGGTCGGCGCGATTCGTGGCACTGACGGCGGGGCGCGCGGCATTGTCGATCATCGGCTGGCCCGCCGCATGCTGATCAGCGAGGTCAAACGAGGGCGACTGCGCGAAGAGGCCGTGTGTGATGCGCATCCCGAGCTGATCCGAGCGGCACGCAACGTCGGCACACAGACATCGACCGTGTGTCCGATCTGTGAAGAGACCGAGCTCAAGCTGGTCACGTACGTGTTCGGGCACGGTTTACAGGCACAAGGGCATTGCGTGTCGACCGCCGAGCAGATGCGGCGCATCGAGGCTCGGTCGACCGAGGCGAGTGCGTACGTCGTCGAGGCGTGCACCGAATGTCGCTGGAATCACCTGCTGCGCATCCTTCCGGTCGGCGGCAGGTGAAGGGTCGAGTTCTGGCCGCCCTTTCGGCGCCCGCTCTGATGATTGCTGCGTGCTCGAGCGACGCTGACGTCGGTGCGCCTGACTCTGCCTCGGTCGTTGTATCGACAGATGTCGCGACAGCTACGCCAGGTGACACCGAGCCAGCCGTTGTTGAGTCAGAGGTGATCGAATCGGTTGTCACAGAGTCGGTCACGACGGTGGACGACGTGGGTGTGGAGCCGGACGGGTTCACGACGGCGATGGTCGAGATCACCAAGGCAGACGGAACGGTGTGCGAGGTGTGCATGTGGCTGGCGGACAGTGGTGGAGAGCGAGGGCAGGGACTGATGGGTGTCACCTCGCTGGGCACACCTGAGGGCATGGCGTTTGTGCGGGAGGAGCCGACTGCCGGCTCGTTCTTCATGTTCCAGACCGTCACCCCGTTGTCGATTGCATGGTTCGGCGCCGATGGCTCGCTGGTGTCAACGAGCGATATGGACCCATGCCTGTCCGAGAACTCTGCCGATTGCGAGCGGTTTACGGCCGGCGGCGACTACGTGCTCGCCATCGAGGTGTTCCAAGGCGATCTCGCCTCGATCGGCATCACCGACGGTGCCCGTGCCGAGATGGTGCCCGGAACCGAAGCCACCGGCTGCCCGCTCGCATATTCCGCCGGCCGCTGAAACGGGAAACGGGATCTCTGTGAGCGCGCGTCTCTACGTTGGACTGCATGGAGGCGAACCGCAATCGAGTCCAGCGCGCGACGCAGAGCCGCCCGGTAGCATTGCGCGGTCCATTACATACCCTGCCCCGTCCTGGGGCTCCCCATCTCTTCACGCTTGGACACCGTGAACGTGGGATCCGAAGGGAGAACAACACCGCATGAATCGTGCGTACGAAATGATGGTCATCATTGACGGCGACGTCGATGATCCCAAGGCACAGTCTTGGATGAAGACGATCACCGATGGAGTCGAGAGTGTTGGCGGTCAGCTGCACGAGAAGATCGACTGGTGGGGCAAGCGTCAGTTTGCCTACCCGATCAACAAGAAGCCGTCTGGCTACTACCTCGTTGCTCAGATCGTCGCCGCGCCTGGTGCGCTCGACGAATTGGAGCGTCAACTCCGTCTCGCGGACGACATCGTCCGCCACAAGCTCATCCGTCTGCCCGATGAAGAAGCAGCACGCCGCGGCATCACCGTGGAAGCTGCCTGATCCGGCTCGGCAATCGCCAAAGGGAATCACATGGCAAACGACAACACCGTCACACTCGTCGGGAATCTCACCAAGGATCCCGAACTTCGCTACACCACGGGGGGCCGTGGTGTCGCCAGCTTCGGCCTCGCCGTCAATCGCCGCTACATGGTGAACAACGAATGGCAGGAGCAGGTCTCGTTCTTCAACGTGGTTGCTTGGGCAGACCTCGGTGAGAACGCCGCGGCCAGCCTGCACAAGGGCAACCGCGTCGTCGTCACCGGTCGACTCGAGCAGCGCTCGTACGAGACCCGTGAAGGCGAGAAGCGCAACGTCACCGAAGTGATCGCCGACGACCTCGGTCCCAGCCTCCGCTGGGCACAGGCACAAGTCGAGCGCATCTCACGCGATTCTGCCGATGGTGGCGGATTCAGCGGTGGTGGCGGCGGCGGCGGCGGTGCACCGAAGCCTGCAGCTGATCCCGTCTACGGCGACGAAGAACCGTTCTGAGCAGCACTTGCTGCTGACACCTCTCGTCGACGCACAGCTCGACGTCATCCAATTCGAATTCATTTTCCAGTCAGGAACATCTCACAATGGCTAGTAAGAAGAACAAGGCCCGGTCGGCGCGTGACGCCAACCCCCGCAAGTTCAAGAAAAAGACCAGCGTCCTCGTCATCGACAAGGTCGAGTACATCGACTACAAGGACGTTGATCTCCTTCGTCGCTTCATGAGCGACCGCTCCAAGATCAAGAACCGCCGCGTGGCCGGCAACGACCTGCAGCAGCAGCGCGAGGTCGCCAACGCGATCAAGCTCGCTCGCGAAATGGCACTCGTGCCCTACGCCACGCGTGTCGCCTCGACTCGCACCGGCGGCCGTCGCGATCGCGACGATCGTGGCCGCGGCCGCGACGAAGGTCGTGACGAGAACACCGAGAACACCGAGAACACCGGTGACGAGACCACCGAGTCAACCGACACCTCCACCACCGACGAGACAGCTGTCGAGTCGACCGAGACCACAGAAGCGGAGGCCTGAGCAACATGAACGTCATTCTCCGCAGCAAGGTCGAGGGTCTCGGCCAGCGCGGCGACATCGTCGATGTCGCCCATGGTTACGCCCGCAACTTCCTGTTCCCGAAGGGTCACGCCATCAAGGCGTCGCCCGGTGCGCTGGAGCAGGCAGCCAAGATGCGTGCGTCACGCGATACAAAGGATCAGAGCGCTCGCGAGGCCGCAACGGCCATCGCCAGCACGCTGGTTCCGAAGACGATCACCGTGTCGGCGAAGGCATCGGCTGAAGGCAAGCTCTTCGGTTCGATTCACGCCGCCGAGATCGCCGTGGCGATCAAGGAGCAGACCGACATCGACATCGATCGCAAGTCGATCGAAGCCGATCACAACATCAAGACCATCGGTCAGCACACGGTCACCGCGTCGCTGCACCACGACGTGTCGTTCCCGATCACCCTCGAGGTGGTTGCGGCCGACTGAACCCGGCAACGGGTTCGCTGTGCGGTTGCTGACGCAATCGCATGATCGACATGCTGAGGGCGTGTCCTGCCAAGACGGCGGGGCGCGCCCTTTGCTTTTCCACAGGTCGTCCACAAGGGGAACATCCACAGGTTTGGGGGCGTTGTCCACAGGCAAGTCCCAGGGTTGTTCCTCTATCGCTGCACAGGAAAGTCCAGCAAGAATGGGGTCTGCATGAGCAACGACGTCGAGTACGGCCAATTCGGGGGTGGCGCGCCATCCCGCCCGGCCGGAGGCTCGGGGCGCGTGCCTCCCCACAACCTCCAGGCCGAAGAATCGGTGCTGGGTGCGCTGCTGCTGTCCCGTGATGCGATCGGCACCGTTGGCGAGGCAGGCCTCAATGTTCGCGACTTCTACAGCCCTGCTCACCAACACATTTTCGACGCAGTTCGTTCGCTGTATTCGTCGTCCGGTCCGGTCGATGTGGTCACCGTCGCGGACGAACTTCGACGCCACAATCTGCTCGACGAGCTCGGTGGCATCGAGCGGTTGAACGAACTCCAAAACGCGACTCCATCGGTGTCGGGCGCCGAGCACTACGCCAAGATCGTGATGGACACGGCGCTGCTCCGTCGGCTCATTCACACCGCAGGTGAGATCACCGACCTCGCGTTCAGTGAGCCCGACGACGTTACGAAGGCCGTCGACTTGGCCGAGTCGAAGATGTTCGAAGTGGCCGAAGACAAGGTGGTCGATTCGACACGCGAGATCGGCGACCTGCTCAACGCCACGATGGACGAGCTCGAAGCCAACTTCGAGCGCGGCGACACCATCACTGGCGCAGCAACCGGCTACGACGATCTCGACGAGCTCCTCTCCGGATTGCAGCCCAGCACCCTGAACATCGTCGGTGCACGGCCTGCGATGGGGAAAACCGCGTTCGGCCTGGGCCTCGCGACGCATATTGCGAAGAACGAGTCGAAGCCGGCGCTCGTGTTCTCCCTCGAGATGGGGCACTCAGAGCTCACACAGAGAATCTTGTCGAGCGAAGCGAAGGTCGACTCGACCAAGCTGCGCACCGGCAAGCTGACCGAAAGCGATTGGTCAAAGATTGGCCTCGCAGTCGGCCGACTCGAAGTGCCGCTGTTCCTCGACGACAACCCGCAGGTCACTGTGATGGAGATCCGAGCCAAGGCGCGGCGTATCAAGGCGCAACATGGCGGCCTGTCGCTGATTCTCATCGACTACCTCCAGCTGATGTCGGGTTCTGGTCGGTCAGAGAACCGCCAGCTCGAGGTGTCCGAGATCAGCAGAAACCTGAAGGTGTTGGCCCGTGAGCTCGAGGTGCCAATCGTCGCGCTGTCCCAGCTCAGTCGTAACCTCGAATCTCGTTCCGACAAGCGACCGATGCTCGCTGACCTTCGTGAATCTGGTTCGTTGGAGCAGGACGCCGACGTCGTGATGTTCCTATACCGCGACGAGGTGTACAACCCCGAGTCGCCGGACAAGGGCTCCGCCGAAGTCATCGTGTCCAAGCACCGTGCAGGCCCCATCGGCACGAAGCGTCTGGTCTTCCTCGGCCAGTACACCCGCTTCGACAATGCCGCCCGCTCGATGTTGTAGTAGTGATGAGCGCACTTTAAGTGTCCCACTCGCGGGCTCGATGCTGCGTGGCAGTGAGCGGCGGTTACCCGGTGACCGTCTCGGGCTGGCGGGGGATGGAATCGACTGCCGCCAGGTCCGGGAGCCCCAGCGCTGCCGCCGGACCCTGGCATCCCGCTTTGGTGCCTGCGAAGGTGTCGGTGGGCTCTTTCATGCGGCGCAGCGCGCCGTAGACCGGCACTGCTGCCAGCAAGACGACCCCGGTCGAGATGTATCCCGCCGAGATCGACACGCTGCGCGACACAACGCCGAGGCCCACCTGGCCGCCCACCCCACCAGCGCTCCCGAGCATCGAATCGAACGACACCACCGTCGCCCGCTGTTCGGATGGGATGCTCTTGTGCAGGTACGCCTGGCGCACAGGTCCCTGGACGCCGAGAGCCGTCGTCACGGTCAGCAGCGCCGCGAGTGCGAGCCAGAACTCGTCGGCCACGCCGACACCGATCGCCCCGACACCCATGACGCCAGAGGCGGCGATCAGCATCGTCGTGCGGTGGCCGCAGAACCGGGTGAAGAACTCCACAATGCTGTTTCCGACGATCGCCGACAAGGCGATCAGCGCCGCGACGACACCGGCCATCCAGACCGCGTCATCCTCGAGGAGGCCGAGGAGGTAGGGCTGCCAGGCGTAGAACGCCCACGCCAGGACGGAGCCTTGGATGATCGAGGTGATCATCAACAACCGCACCGACTGCCGCTTCCAGCCGTACGTGATCGACTCTTTGGCGACGCGGGACATCTGGGCCGGCAGCTCGCGTGCCACCAGGGGCCGGTGCTCGAAGCCGATGTCGTACATGGAACGGAACGCCAGGACGAACAACAGAACGAGGAGGACGGTGCGGACCACATACGGCCAGGCGAGGTCGATGCTGCCGAGCACACCTCCACCGACGGCGCCCACGAGCATCGCCGCTCCCGACACCATCGCGCCGCGGGCGAACACATGGTCGAGGTCGGCTTCGTAGCCGCTCACCTTCAGCGCGTCGACCAGCCAGGCCTCGACCGCCCCCGAGTAGAAGGTGAAGCCGAGACCGAGCAGCACCGACGCGAGACAGAACGCGACCAGTCCCGCCTCGACCGCCGCGAGCGCGACATAGAGCAATGTGCCGGCCGCGATGACGAGGGTGCTCAGAAGGAACGACGCCCTCCGGCCGGCCGTGTCGGCGAGCACGCCGGTCGGGATCTCGAACAGCACCATTCCGGCCGTGAACGCGGCGTTGGCGATGAACACCTCGAAGATGTCGAGACCGGCGTCGAGGAGGAACAGTGTATTCACACCCCAAATCACCGATGCCGACAGCGTGTACAACCCGGCGATGATCAGGTACGTGCGGATCACCCCCTGGGATGTCACCGAGATCGCCTCCACTGCCGCAACCTACTCGTCGGCCGTGAATCAGGTTTCCGTGCTCCGGCCGGGTTCCCGATTCACGGCTCGGATTTCGGCCGGGCAACGACCTGGCGTCCCACTCGCCTTCACCCGGGCCATCCGAAGGTCCGCATGCCCGAACACACCTGACAGTGAGAAGAAGACCGGCTTGGGCGATTAGAACAACGACGCCCTGCCCGACGTCAACCCGCTCGTGATCCGGCAGACAGGAGTACAGCAGATCCGCCGATCAACGATCGGCATCGGATTGGTCAAGGAAGCCGCGTGAGGTGTCGATTGGGAACACATGCATCTCGCCGCCGGCGATCGGAGCTTGCCGATCCGGGTTCCAAAATCGATCCGCTCTGGACCTCCCTTGCGGAGACACTTCGCGTCGGGCTCGAGCGGTGTGAGCCGTCATTGATTGGCTCGTACGCCGAGCAGCTTGTTGCGACCCGCGTCGGAGGAGCGCTGCGTTGCCATGGTGCGTTCAGTGGAACGGGTCGGGCAGTCGAGGTTGTCGGGCGCCGAACCTCAACGGCGGGCCGACGCGTTTGCGGCGATTGATGGCCTCCCCGAGCGAGAAGGTACGGAGCCGTCCACGGAGAAGCGCTCACCCGGTTTCAGTAGGTTGACGAACATGGAAGATGACACAAGTGCTCGCACGCTCGCAGAGGGACTCGCGGAGCCGCGTCGACACCGCGACATGGATCTGGCTCTCGAGCCGATGGACAACTTCGCCAGCACGCCGGGTGGTCCGAACGGGCAGCCGCTCAGCTTCTGGGCCGCCTGGGATCTGGATGACCGACCCCGGAGGATCGCCTTGCTCCTCGACGACTGCCAGGAGGAGTACCGACCCTACGCCGAAGACATTCTGCCGAAACTCGTCGAGCTGGTCGACGCATTCCGGACGGCGCAATCAGGCAGCGACGGCGTCGAGATCGTGTGGAGTTCGTGGACCCGCACCTTCGACGACGGGATCAGCAATGCGATGGACCGGTGGTATGGCCCCAAGGGCCTCCGCCCCGAAGAGCCGGAGAACGCGGCGTACATGTTCACCGG
>CAXMZV010000113.1:0-9566 GCA_964199985.1 Candidatus Ilumatobacter isfjordensis
TGCGGCTTCGGTCGTTGCCTCGTCACCAATCACGGCGGCCAGCGCCGCACGCGTCTCGTCGATGTCGGCGCGGCCCAGCTCGACGGCGTTTGTGAACGCGAGCAACTCGGGGCTGGCGGGGACGCCCACGTCACCGATCTGGTCGGCGTCGAGCGCGCCATCGAGATCGATGGTCAGTCCGTTCGCTTCGCCACTCACACGGAGCAACGTCGTGTGTGAGGTCGTTCAATAGAAGCACTCGTTGAGTGCGGTCGATCGTGTTGCCACCAGCTCGGCCTGCGGTCGGGAGAGCGGGAAGTCCCACTGCAGGTTCATGAACTCGGCGCCGTGTGAATAGTGGGTATCGACGAGTTGTCGCCACGCCTGGTTTGTCACCGGCACGAGGCTCAGTGTTCGGCTGACATTGGCTTTGGTCGGCCCGACGGTCTGGCTGACCCAGGCGCCGACATCACCCACGTCGTTGGGTCGCTCGAGTGTCGGCTCTCCAGCGACGGGTGTGGGGAGCGGGAGCTCGGGGCGGCCCATGGCCCGTTGGAACCGATCGATCACCATGACGATCGCAGTGACGCCGATCAGTTCAGTGTAGATCTCTTCGCCGAGCGCAGCGATCTGCCCGTCGGCCCACGATCGTGTGAGCCGACCCGGGTCGGATGCGGTGCGATGCACGACCTCCATCGCCGACGCCGAGAGTTCGCCGGTTGCCGCGTGGGAGCCGTCGACTGCATTTGGTGACAGCGCCCGACGCCGCTCCTGATCGAGTTCGTTGGTTGCAGCGTCTCGCGCTTCGCGCCAGGCGGCCACGCGCTGCTCACCGGTCAACCAGTCACCGGGACCGGCAATCGCGTCGGTGGCCCAGCGCTGTGCTTCCTCGATGCTGCTCATGTACGAACAGTAGTGACGTCGCTCGGAGTCGCTCGACGCCGCGCTGGTCGCGATGGGTCGTTGCAGACAATGTGCTGCTCAGGTTCAGGTGTCGATGGTTGCGAAGAACCGTGCGAGGCCGTCGGGGTCGAACCGTGCGGTCAGATGGTTGTCGGCATCGTGTCCGAGGTCGAGTGCCGGGCAGAAGAAGTCGGTGTCGCCCACCCAGAAGTGCGGGGAACCGCTGACCCCACGGGCCAGGCCGTCCTCGTAGTCGGCGCGCACAGCGGTGCTCTCGTCGTGTGGGGTGACACCGTGTTCGGCAGCGATGTCTGCCAGTACGCCGGGATCGCTGACATCGCGGCCCTGCTCGAACACTGCGACGCGCAATGCCAGGCTCACGGCCAGGCCGGTCGCGGCATCGATGTCGTATGCGGCTGCAGCGAGTTCGAGCGCGGGCAGCGTGGTGGCCGGCCAACGATCGGGTCGCAAGCCGGCGAAGTCATCGACGCCGAGCTGATCGTGCAGTGCCGCGGCCTTGACCTGGACGGGGGCAACATCGAGCGCGCTGCCGTTCACCCATTCGAGCGGCCAGGCCCGCACCACGACGTCGACAGCATGGTCGAGGATCGAGACGTGTTCGACTACTCGTTTCAGGCCGACGTGCGTGAATGGACAGGTGATGTCGGCGAAGACTTCGACGGTCATACTCATACCGACATTCTCGCAACTCAATTGCCGACAGGAAACCTGGAGGCACCGTTGCCCGTGGCGACGCCTTTGTTGCCGTGATGACGAAGCCGCGGATCTTGCCGACGGGGTCGACCGGGCCGAAGCGCTGCACAATCGCCGCTGTCGACACTTCGAGTGCCGCGATGCAGGGGAGCGAACTCACAAGATCTCGGCTGGATTCGAGCGGACAGCTCAAGCGCCTGAGAGCACCGACCGATCCGGGTACATGAACGCAGTCGAGTGGGAGATTCAGCAGCTGCACGGTGAGGTGGCCGACGACCCGCGGGACGCGTTTCTCCGATGCAATCTGGCGTGTCTCCTCGCGTCATCGGGCGACTATCACGGTGCAATGACGCACCTCGGTCTGGCGATGGACGTGGCCGATGGAGCGATCGCGGCCGGATGTGTCGCCGCCGCAATCCGCCAGATCACCGACGAGTTCGCGCGCCTCTGGCAGCTTCCCGGTGGCTCGTCGTACCTGCAACTCGTTGGCGCCTGAGCGCCCTCCGAGTTGCCTCTAGCGCATCGTTCACAAGTGCACTAAGTTGATTTCCCACCAGGAGGTCACCGATGTCCACGATTCCAGCAATTGCTCAGGCGATGCTCGGCACGGACGCAGTGGCGCACGTGTGGACCAACAATGCCGACGGGAGTCCGCAGGTGTCGGTCGTGTGGGTCATTGCCCAGGGCGACGAGATCCTCTTCGGCACCGACGCGAACAGCGAGAAGGCCAAGAACCTTCGTCGCGACGGTCGGGTCATCTTGTCGATCGAGGACGTCGAGCGTAATGAGCGGGGCTATCAGCGTCACCTCGTCATTCGCGGCCGCGCCACGATCGAGCCGGGCCCGAATCCCGAGCTGATGGATCGCCTGGCGATGAAGTACACGAGCTTGCGTCGCCATCCGTTGGCGATGCGTGACTCGCCGAGCGCCGTGGTGGTTCGCATCGCGGTCGATCGGCTCAGCGGCGTCGGGCCCTGGATCGACGAAGCAGCAAATGCGCGGGAGACGGCAACGGTCAACTGACTCGCGGATGGCAGCGACTGACAGACGGCGGGGGAGGGCCGCCGACTGTCAGATCGTTGAATCTCTGCCCGCAGGACACAGCATTCCTCCACTCTCTGGGCAGAGTTGGCGCGTGCGCTGAGTGAAATGAGCGACCGTCAACCGCGAGGTGATGGGGGAGGGCCGTCGACGGCCAGGTCGTTGAACCGTGCTGCGACTGGTCGTGCGTTCCGTGCGGTGTCGAACAGACCGACCTCGGTCACTGCGCCCGTCGGTTCGATCAACGCGGTCTGCCAGTCGAACTGATCGCCGCGGCTGTACCAACAGAGCCCGCGTGCTGGTCGTCCGTCGGCTCGGAGTCGAGCAAGCCCCGCGGCGAACTCGTCAAGCCACGGGATCTGCTGATCGAGCGGGAGTGTGAGGTTTGACGTCTCTGCGATCCAGAACGGCTGGTCGTAGCGATCGTGCCAGCGTTCAATCTCGGCCACGGCGAAGTCGATGAGTTCGCGTGGCGTCCACTCGGGCCGTTCGCCTCCGACCTGCATGACCGAGATCGGGTAGATATCGAGCCCGGCGACGAGGTGGTCGTGCTGGGCGAGCGAGCGGATGCGCGCCAGCTGCGCTGCGTCGACACCGTCGAAGTAGTCGGCCACGTCAGGTTCGTGGCCGAAGTGCAGATCCCACACGAGCCAACCGAGGGTGCGAATGCGTTCGACATCGGCTGCTGCCTCGGGTGAGTCCGTGACGGCGACGGGGATGTCGAAGCCCTCCGAACCAATCCACCAGCCGGCGCGATCGGCACGGACGAGGGCTATCGCCTCGAGGTTGGCCTGCACGATGTTGGCGAGCGCGTGGGCGTGCGCCTCAGGCGTGGCAGCCATGTCGTTCCACACGCCGAACCGAGCGGACAGTCGTGCGGTGATGCCGGGCTCGTTGATCGGTGTGAACCAGCGCGGTGTTGGATATCGGTCGAGGAACGTCTCGACGTAGCGCACGAAACCGTCGACCCAGGCGCCGTCGACGAAGCCGGGGTAGTGGTCGGGCAGCCCGAAGTGCAAGAACTCGACAACCGGTTCGAGGCCTGCTGACTCACATGCGGCGAAGGCTCGATCCCAGAGTGCCCAGTCGTAGACACCCGGCTCGGGTTCGGCGAGTCGCCATGGCGTTCCGTACCGCACGATTTGCACCCCGAGGTCGGCGGTCGCAGCGAGGTCCGCCTCCATGTGTTCATCGTGGCCAGACTCGGCGAACTGGTCCTGCCGATACCGCTGGCCCTGCCGCATCACGATCGGATCGGACCCTTCTTCGCCGATCGACCAGACGAAGTCAGGAAACGCATTGGGGTCAGCCACGGGCAGAGGGTAGATCGGGTTTGGCGTCGTCCCCCTGTTGTGGTCGCCTCAGCTGGCCGTCTTTCGCGCCGTCACGGCGAGCCAGCAGTTCTCTGCGACATCGGCACGCGCGACACTGGCGCATGGACACGGACTACTTGATCGTCGGCGCCGGAGCGATGGGGATGGCGTTTGCCGACACGATCCTCAACGAGACCGAGGGCACCACTGTCACGATCGTCGACAAGCACGCTCGGCCCGGCGGACACTGGAACGATGCCTATCCGTTCGTCCGGCTGCATCAGCCATCCGCCTTCTACGGCGTCAACTCTCGCCCGCTCGGCGACGATTGCATCGACGCAGTCGGCTGGAACGCGGGGATGTACGAACTTGCTTCCGGCGCCGAAGTGCTCACGTACTACGACCACCTGCTGCACCGTGACTTTCTCCCGTCGGGGCGGGTGACCTACCTCCCGATGAGCGAGTACCACCCCCAGACCGGCGACATCGTCTCGCTGACCACCGGCGAGCGCACGACCGTTGATGCCGCCACGCTCGTCGATGCCACCTACATGAAGGTGAGTGTCCCCTCGCAGCGGCCACCCGCCTATGCCGTGGCCGACGGTGTGCACTGCGCTCCGCTGAACGACCTGCCGAACATCGACCGACCGGCCGATGGCTACGTCGTGATTGGCGCCGGCAAGACCGGCGCGGACGCCTGCCTTTGGCTGCTGAAGAACGGCGTCGACCCCGACGACATTCGCTGGGTGATGCCCCGCGACTCGTGGTATCTCGATCGGGCGTCCATCCAGCCCGGTCAGTTCTTCGAGGGGACCGCCGAGCGCTTCATCTCCCAATTTCGCCACATCGCCGAGTCGGACTCGATCGCCGATCTCTTCCGTCGGCTCGAGGACGACGGGCTGCTCCACCGATTGACCGCCGACGTCGAGCCGACGATGTATCGCTGCTCGACAATGACCCAGGCCGAACTTGGACAGCTCCGCCGGATCACCAACGTCACCCGGTTCGGACGAGTGCAACGCATCGATGCCGACGAGATCGTGCTCGACGGCGGCACCGTGCCGACCACCACCAACACGGCGCACATCGACTGCACCGCCGACGGCCTGGAGCGTCGCCCGGCCGTGCCCGTGTTCGACGGCAACCGCATCACACTGCAGACCGTGCGTCACTGCCAGCAGGTGTTCAGCGCGGCGTTCATCGCACACTGCGAGGTTGCGTATGACACCGAAGAGGCGAAGAACAATCTGTGCGGCGTGGTGCCGCACCCCGATAGCGCGACCGACTGGATTCGCACCGCCCACGGTGGCTCGCTCAACAGTGGCCGGTGGAACGCCGACGCCGACCTGCAGGCTTGGCTCGCCGGCAGCCGACTCGATGGCTTCAGCTCAGCCGAGACGCCGAGCGATGAGCTGGTCGGTGTGATGCTGGGCGCTCTCGACCTTGCCGAGCCAGCTCTCGCGAAGCTCGAGCAATACGTCGCCGAACTCGACGCCGCCGGGTTGTAGATGGCTGGGGGGTCACGTCGATTTCACGTCTGCCCGATTTTCGGAGCGATGTGGCTGTCGTTTTCATGTCGGCGATGAGGTGTGATGATCGGGAGAGGGAGCCGAGGAGTGAGCAGCATGGAACGATCGACAGACCCACGAGTTGACGGTCTGCCTGCTGCAGCCCGGGAGATCGTCGATCGGTTCGAGCTGGAGCCGCATCCTGAGGGCGGCTGGTTCCGCCAGACGTTTCGCGACGAGGACGCCAGCGGCACGGTCCACTCGACCGCGATCTACTTCCTGCTGGCGCGAGGTGAACGTTCGCATTGGCATCGGGTCCACCACGCCGCGGAGGTGTGGCATCACTACGCCGGTGATCCGATCCGACTCCGTCTGTCGGCAGACGGCGCCACCACGGTGGATCATGTGCTCGGTACCGACCTGGCGTCAGGTGAGCGTCCGCAAGTGATCGTCCCACTCGGCTGTTGGCAGTCGGCCGAGACGCTGGGCGACTGGACGCTGGTCGGTTGCACCGTTGCGCCGGGCTTCGACTTCGCCCACTTCGAGTTGGCTCCTCCGGACTGGCAACCCGGCGCCTGATCGGACCGACCAGCCCGAAAGCCGTCAGGCAAGGGTGAGCTGTTCGGGGTGGACGGCGAAGGAACCGCAGCGGACGTCCTTCGAGCTGCCTCGGGCGCCGCCGGGCCCGTGCTCTCGGCCGATCTGGTCGGCTCGGGATGGGGTGGCCCCCGGTGGTTTGCTCACTTCGACCGATCCGTCGGGATGATGGATGCGAAGTTCGTTGCCATCGCCGTCGATCTTCCAGCCGGGTTGGTGGCTGAGCTGATGATGGCGGTGACAGAGCAAGGCGCAGTTCTCGTCGGTGGTCGGCCCGCCCTCGGTCCACTCGATGATGTGGTGGGCGTCGCACCAGGTGGCCCGAATGGTGCAGCCGGGCCAGCGACAGTGGTGGTCGCGGGCGACGAGTGCGAGGAACAGGTTCTCGGAGACCAGGCGGGTCTCGTGGCCGAAGTCGAGAATCGACGAACCCGGCCCGGTGATGACGCGGTGGATGCCGGCGTCACAGGCCAGCTTGCGAACGGTGGCCGGGTCGAGCGTTGCACCGACATGGGTGACGCCCCGCTCGCCGGCGCGCTCGGTGATTGTCTCGAACGGGACGGTGGCCAACAGTTTGGTGTTCGACCGGCCGCCTTTGATCTCACCCTTGGCTGCCGCGTGCGACAGCTGAGTGAGGGCGTCAGCGCAGCGCTGGTCGCGTGTGCGAGTGGTGCCGTCGTTGAACGACAGGTTCATGATGCCGTCGAGTGCCGAGCGGACAATGGCGCCTGACTCGGGGTCGAGCAGACCATCGACCCGTGTCATGCCGTCGGCCTGACCGGTGAGGCGGAGGTAGCGGCGTGAGCGTTGCACCTCGGCGACGTCGGCGTCGCGGTCGGGGTGCTGACGGGCACGCCATCGCTCGACCTCGGGCTTGACGACGTTCAACGGCAGATCGGCGACCGCTTCGAGCAGCGTGTCGTCGACGACTTCGTCGCCAGCTGCACCGACGATCATCGAGGCCTTGTCGGACGACAGCTCGCCAGACGAGACGGCATCGGCAAGTGCGTCGGACTTCGACATCGCTTCGCCCAGCTCTGATGCGTTGCGGTTCTTGCGTGCCGAGGTGCCGGTCTCCTTCGCCAACCATTCAGCGGTGTCGCGGCTGCCGGTGCCAATGAACGCGCCCGCGGCGTCGGCGGCATGGGTGAACCGAGCGAGCTGGGCGTCGAACTTGGATTGCACCTGCTTCATGCGGGCGAGCTCGTTGCGCAATGCGGTTGCGTCACAGCGATCGATGCGCACGGTCGCGACGTCGTCAACGGCCACGGAGGTGGCAGTGACGGCATCGGCGAGTTCCATAGAGTGAATCTTAACGAACGTATGTTCGCTTGACAAGTGGTTGCCGAAGATTTCTCGAGTTCGTGAGGGCGGCTGCGACGACGGTGCTGCTGACTCAAGTCGACTGGTGACTGCGCCGATTCCTGATGATGCGCCTGCACACGGTTCTCGGCTCGATCTTGCTCGTCGTTGTTGCAGGCTGCGCGCAATCGTCAGACGAGCCGGAGGCAGCTTCCGCACAGGGTGACGTACTGCCCGATGCTGGGGTCGCCGCCGGCCCGAGTCGAACCCTGTCACCCGAACTGCCGGGCGACGATCCTGTTCTTCTGGCAGCGACTGACGCGTACAACCCCGAGGGGCTGGAGCAACGGGCAAGCGATCTGACGGGTCTGCGGGTGAGCGACGTTGGGAGCAGTTACTTCGGCCAGAGGTTCACGATGTCGCTCTGGGCGCCGGTGTCGCCTGATGTCGCGATGAGCGTCTGCCACGAGCTGGTTGAGTACGCGAATGAGATCGACTTCCCGGCCACCGAGATCGTGGTGAGGGAGAAGAACAACGACGACCTCATGTGGTCCCAAGACCTCGTCACGGTCGACGCAACGGGCTCGTGTTCCGCGGTCGACGCCTGAGGCAGCGGTTTCTGTTCGGGTGCGGCGCTGAGCTCGGAGTGAATCGGTGCTCTTCCCGGGTTTGACGGAGCTGCGGCGCATGTGCTGGGATCGGTCGTGATGAATCGCCGGGGCCGCGCAGTGGTCGGGGTGACGGCGGTCGGTGCCGTGACGGTCGCCCTGCTTCTCATGCGTCCTGACGGCGCGGAGCGCGCGGCGATCGATGGTGACAGCGTCGTGATGCTCGGCGACAGCATCACCGCCGAAGGCAGTTGGGCGGAGGCGTTTCCCGATGTCGGCATCGTCAACGAGGGCCACTCCGGGTTCACGACCGCTCAGCTCGTTCCGATCGCTCGCAGGATCGCCACCGACCGTCCACGGATGCTGTTCGTGTTGACCGGCACCAACGACATTCGGGACGGCCAAGCGCCATCGTGGACGGTGAACCACCTGTCCGAACTGCTCGACTTGGTCGAGACGACGAGCCCTGACTCCGTCGTCGTCATCCAGACCGTGCTCCCTCGGCAGGATCGGGTCGCGGAAGTGCGAGCCGTCAACGATGCAATCAGTGCGCTTGCTGCGACGCGAGAACTGCAGCTGCTCGATCTGCACGCCAAGTTCGACGATGGACTCGGCGGACTGCGATCGCACGAGACCTACGACGGCATCCACCTCAGTGCGGCCGGTTACGAGCGCTGGGTGAACCTCCTCCGGCCCCTGCTCGATCCAACAACCTGATCACGCGTCGCCTGCCGACTTCTCGGACACGGCTCCCGACAACCTCCGCGCCGATGAACTGTGTCCGAAATGGGGCGGATTGCTGTGCCCAACGGGCAGAGATCAAGCGGCGAGTGGCACACGATCGCTCGTCAGCAGCTCCGAGGAGCGCTACTCGGTGACGGTCAGCCCGGCTGCGAAGTAGACCCCGAGCGGGCTGGTCTGGGCACACACGAGCGTGTGGATCCCGAGTTCGACATCACCGTCCCAGCGATACGTCTCACCGGGAGGCGTCGGGCGCCAGACGTCCCGAACTTCACGGGTCCACGATGGCGCGACGTTCGATGACGGCTCTTCACCGATGTACTCCTGCATGTCGGCGATGGTCTCGTCGCCGGCGTGGCGCACCATGTTCATCGCGGCGAAGTCGTCGCTCTGGTTGTCGAACTCCAGGCTGACCGGTCCGGCCGCCAGCGTCTCACCACCTTCATAAACGCAGGTCTCGCCGTCGTAGACGAGACGCATGTCGCGCACCTCGGACGGCTCACTGCTGCCGGAGGTCCCATCGGAACCGCAGCCAGCAACCAGGAACAGGCAACCGACGACAGCGAGCCATCGCCGTCGCACGTTCTTCGCCGGGTGGTTGTTGATTCTCATTGTGGTCATTGCATCCTCCCTCACGGTCAAGCCGCGCCGTCCGGGATTGGCCGACGCGATGTCGACCACGGATCTCTCCACTCCAGCATCCGTCCGCAGCAGAGCGCTGGGGAAGAGGAGGACGTCACGATCGACCCATGGCGACCCTGTGCCGTCACGGATCGCAGCGTTGTACCGTTGGCCATGGACGCATGTGAGGTTGTGACGGTTCGTCTCCCATCGCGAGAGCGGCCCGGAGCGAGAGCCTG
>CAXMZV010000114.1:0-9563 GCA_964199985.1 Candidatus Ilumatobacter isfjordensis
CAGGTCGAGTTCATCGGCAAGATCGGCGCGACCAGCGAGATCAGGATCGGCATCGACGATTTCGAACGCCGCGTCGCGAGCCAACTCGATGAGCTTGCGGTCACGCCGCAGTGATGCCAGCTTGAGATCGCTTCGCCCTTTCTGCGCGGTGGACATCAAGGTGCCTTCACCTCGCAGGTCAAGGTCGACTTCGGCCAACTCGAAGCCGTCGGTCGTCGCCACCAGCGCCTCGATCCGAGGATTGCCGACCACTGGGTTGCCGTCCGCGTCGTCCTTCTGCTGAGTGACCAGCCAACACGTCGATGCGTGCTGGCCTCGACCAACTCGGCCCCGCAGCTGGTGGAGCTGCGCAATGCCGAATCGGTCTGCGTCGAGAATTGCCATCACCGTGGCGTTGGGGACATCGACGCCGACCTCGATCACCGTGGTCGCCACGAGGACGTCGAGTTCGCCGCGGCGGAACTGTTCCATGGTGGCTTGCTTCTCATCCGACGGCAGCTTGCCGTGCAACATCCCGATGCTCAGACCCTGGAGTTCACCGAAGGCCAGCCGTTCGAGCGTCTCTTCTGCAGACGCCACTTCGAGCTTCTCGCTCTCACCGACGAGCGGACACACCACGTACGCCTGGCGCCCGGCGGCCACTTCGTCCTTGATGTCGTTCCAGACGCCGGTTTCCATCAGCGGCCCATCGGCCCACATCGTGACGATCGGGGTGCGACCAGGTGGCAGTTCGTCGAGGACACTCACGTCGAGGTCGCCGTATACCGTCATCGCGGCGGTCCGAGGGATCGGCGTTGCGGTCATGACGAGGGTGTCGGGCACCGCTCCGTCGGCGGTCTTTTCGCGAAGTGCGGCTCGCTGTTCGACGCCGAATCGGTGTTGTTCGTCGACGACCACTACGCCGAGACTCGAGAAGTCGACGGCGTCTTGAATGAGTGCATGTGTGCCGATGGCGATGTCGACCGATCCGTCGGCCAGGCCAGCGAGCACATCTTTGCGATTCGCCCCCGTGATGCGGTTGGTCAGCAATTCGACACGCAGCGGCCGGTCTCCGAACAGGTTGTCGGGGTCGGGCACGGTGATGTCGTCGAGCATTGCTCGCACTGACGTGGCGTGCTGCTCGGCCAGGACTTCGGTCGGCGCCATCAACGCTCCCTGGTGGCCGCCGTCGACCGCTGCAAGCATTGCCGCCACTGCCACCACCGTTTTGCCAGCACCAACGTCACCCTGCAGCAGCCGATGCATCGGCTGTCCGCTTGCCAGGTCGGCATTGATCTCAGCGATCGTCCGCTCCTGCGCCGCAGTCATCGGGAAGGGCAGCGATTCAGTGAAGCGCTGCACCATCTCGCCACCGACCGCGTGCTCGATGCCGAGCGAGTCGCGTTCCAACGCCCGCTTGCGCAGCACCAACACGAGCTGGACCCGGAGGAGTTCGTCGAACGCCAAGCGGTAGCGAGCCAGTTCCTTCGCCTTCATGTCGTCGGGCAGGTGAATGCCGGCGAACGCCTCGGATCGATCGATGAGTCCGAGGCGACGCCGAACCGGCTCGGGCACCGGGTCGGCGATGCCGCGCTCAGCGCACCGCCGCAGCGTCTCTTCGACCCAGCCAGCCATCTCCCACGTGTTGATCTGCGCTTTCTCGCTCTGGGGGTAGATCGGCACGATCTTGCCCGTGCGGTCACCGATCATGTCAACGACGGGGTTCGACATCTGCAGACCACCCCGATAGGTGTCAGCTTTGCCGTACAACGCGACGCGAAGCCCCTCTTTCAGCTGACGTTCGCGCCACGGCTGATTGAAGAAGACGAGATCCATCCGCCCCGAGCCATCACCCACATTGACGTTGACCATCGTGCGTCGATTGCGTGTGGTGCGCTTCGTCACCGAGCGGATGGTCACCAGGACGAGGGCTTCTTCGCCAGGCACGAGGTCGGCGATGCGCGCCTCCTTGGTGCGATCGATCCAGCGCCGCGGATAGGTGGTGACGAGGTCGAACAGATTCGTGATATCGACCTTGGCGAGCGACGCCTGCTTCTTCTCCCCCACCCCGCGAAGCCGCTCGACAGGAATCGCAGCCAGATCCCGCAACGTGATCGGAGTCGTCGAAGCCATCGACGTCAAACTAGCGAGGAGCGGGGAATTCGTCGTTTGTGTGAGCATTTCTGCGGGACGGTTCGCAAAAATCCCGACGCAAACGAAGACTGAGGATTACTCCACCCCAAACAAGAATGGATAGAGGGGTTGGCCGCCGTTCTGGATTTCGACGGCGACGTCGCCGCGGTGATCGCTCAGCCAGCCTGCAATCGCGGCAGTGTCTTCGGCCGCAGCGTCGGTGCCGACCACCACAGTGACGAGCTCAGCTGAATCCCCGACGAGGTCTTCAAGCAATGCAATCGACGCACCGGCCGGAGAGTCGCTGATCGCAGCAATGCCATCGCCCTTGACGATGCCGATCCAATCACCGGTCGAGATTGCACCCGCCTCCGAATTCGTGTCGCGGATGGCCTGCGTGACCTCACCCGTGGCCACCGAATCCGCGGCATCGTTCATTTCGGCACCGTTGTCGTCGGCTGACCCCTCCGGGTCGTAGACGACGAGGGCAGCGAGCGCTTCAGGCATCGATCGCGTCGGCACGACGATGACGTGCTTCGACGTGAGCGCATTGATCTGCTCGGCGACCGGAATGATGTTCTTGTTGTTCGGCAGGATGACGACCTGCTGTGCGTTGACGTGTTCCACCGTGTCGAGTAGCTCTGCAGTCGACGGGTTCATTGTCTGACCGCCGGTGACGACACCTTGGACACCGAGTTGTGCGAACAACTCGACAAGGCCTTCACCTGAACAGACCGCAACAACTGCAGTGGTCACCGATGGCAGACCAGCGCCGGCGCGAGTCGTCGTGGCGTCTGTTCCCGGGTCGGCGTCTCCACCCATCGCCGCCTCACGCTTCGAATGCTCCTCGTCGACCTCTTCGAACAAATCGCTGACACGGATCTGCTTCGGGCGACCGCCGAGGTCGAGCGGTACTTCGATGGCTGCGCCGATGTCGTTGGTGTGGACGTGGCAGTTCCAGATGCCGTCGCCACCGACGACGACGATCGAGTCGCCGATCGCCCCCCAGCCAGCCTTGAAATCGTCGATCCTGGCGTCGTCGAGATCCATGAAATACATGACCTCATACCGCTGATCTGCGACGTCGACCTCGTCGGCACCGCCGACTTTCGTCGAGCCCGAGCGGGATGCAGGCGCATCGAAAGCTGCGGCGACGGCTCCACCGGAACCATCGTCTTCTTCGGCTTCCGGCAAGGGTTCTCCGTCGACGATGTGCAGCGCAGAGTCGAGCAGCAGCAGGAATCCGGCGCCGCCAGCATCGACGACTCCTGCTTCTTTCAAGACCGGGAGCAGTTCGGGCGTGTTGGCCAACGCGATCTTGCCCGCCTCGTGCGCGGCCCGTACAACCTCGACCAGCGATCCGCCAGCGTCGGCAGACTCCTTGGCCGCGTCGGCACTCAGCCGCACCACGGTGAGGATCGTGCCCTCAATCGGCTTGAGCACCGCCTGGTATGCGCCAGTAGCCGCCGCCTGCAGCGCCTCGGCAAACTTCGCACCGCTCGCAGGAGTCTGCGTCTTGAGCGTGCTGGCGAGCCCACGCATGATCTGGCTGAGAATCACGCCGCTGTTGCCTCGGGCGCCCATCAATGAGCCATGAGAGATGGCGTCGCACGTCGCGTCGAGGTCGTCAGCGTCCGCATTGTCCATCTCGGCGACCACTGCGTCCAGCGTCCGCGCCATGTTGGTCCCGGTGTCACCGTCGGGCACCGGGTAGACGTTCAACCGGTTGAGCCACCCAGCGTGCGCCCGGACGGTGTCGCGGAAGGTACGAACCGTGTCGCGAAGTGCTTCGGTGTTCAACCGTTCAAGTGTTGGCACGGCCGCAGAGCTTACGGGGCGACCCAAGTCGTTGGCATACGCTGACACGCAGTTGTCAACCGAAACGTACGTCGCTCTCCGGTCGTCGAGCTCTGAATCCGTGACAACGGGCCGGTTGCGTTGACGGTCGACGTTGGTAGCCTCACGTGGCTGTTTCAGCGCACTGTCGTGTGTTGGAACTGACTCGAACTGATCTGAAGCGAAGCGTCGCAGGAGAATCCAATGGCATCAAAGTGTGAAATGTGTGGCAAGGGCCCGTCGTGGGGCATGTCGGTGTCGCACTCGCACCGTCGTACCAAGCGTCGTTGGAACCCGAACATCCAGCGTGTTCGCGCGTTGGTGAACGGTTCAACGAAGCGTGTCAACGTCTGCACCGGCTGCATCAAGTCCGGCAAGGTCGTCAAGGCCGGCTGAGCCGGTCAACGCATCATGCAAGGCGTCATCAAGGCATACGACCCGACGACCGGTGACGGTCTCGTCATGTGTGACACCGACCTACAGGACTACGAACTCGCGGGTAATGCCCTCGAAGGTTCACTCTTCCGCATGCTGCGCCAAGGCCAGCGCGTGATCTTCGTCCTCAACGATGCCGGCCGAGCCACCCAGCTCAGCCTCGGCTCCGAGGTCGACATGAAGACTCCCGGGCACTGACTCTTCAGCTTGAGCGCTCAAAGCTCGCTGCGCTCGCCTCCCCGCTGTAGCGGGCGACGCGCACACCGTTGGGGCTGACCCAGACATCTCTCCTGGCTTGCGTGTTTCTGCCACTGCTGGTGCTCACCTCTCCTGGTGTCCGTGCGGCTTGCCACTGGCATCGCTTCGGGTGATCCCCTCATCCCCGCCTATCGCTTCTGGTGATGGGGTATGTCGATTGGTGATGGAAGCGCTGACAAGACGTCTGGCATTGCATGCTCGAAGGCGCCAGCGCCTAACGTTCCCATTCAAACATTCTCGAACACGACGCTGCATTCAGCGAGGAGCACAGTATGAGTGGAATCACCAGCAACCAACGGCTCAAGGACTGGGTCGCCGACTGGGCGGCCATCATGCAGCCAGCCGACATCTACTGGTGCGACGGGTCCGCTGACGAGTACGAACGACTCTGCCAAGAACTCGTCGACTCCGGCACGTTCACCAAGCTCGATGAGGCAAAGCGCCCCAACAGCTACTGGGCGCACTCTGATCCGGGTGACGTCGCCCGCGTCGAAGACCGCACGTTCATCTGTGCGGCGACTGAGGTCGAGGCAGGCCCCAACAACAACTGGCGCGATCCAGCAGAGATGCGCGCCGAGATGAAGCGGCTGTACACCGGATGCATGAAGGGCCGCACCATGTACGTCGTGCCCTTCTCGATGGGTCCGCTCGGCTCGCCCATCGCACACATCGGCGTGCAACTCACCGACTCCGCATACGTCGCCACCAACATGCGCATCATGACCCGCATGGGTCAGGGCGCCCTCGAGGCCCTCGGTGACGATCAGTGGGTCCCCTGCCTCCACTCTGTGGGCGCCCCACTCGCCGACGGCGCCACCGACGTTCCCTGGCCATGTGACGCCGAGAACAAGTACATCGTCCACTTCCCCGATACCCGCGAGATCATGTCGTACGGTTCGGGCTACGGCGGTAACGCCCTCCTCGGCAAGAAGTGCTTCGCGCTGCGTATCGCTTCCGTGATGGCACGCGACGACGGCTGGCTCGCCGAGCACATGCTCATCTTGAAGCTCACCAATCCGCAGGGCGAATCCAAGTACATCGCTGGCGCCTTCCCGTCCGCCTGCGGCAAGACCAACCTCGCCATGCTGATGCCGACCATCCCCGGCTGGAAGGCCGAGACCATCGGTGACGACATCTGCTGGATGAAGATCGGCGACGACGGGCGGCTCTATGCGATCAACCCCGAGGCCGGATTCTTCGGCGTCGCACCCGGCACGAGCCACGCCACCAACCACAACGCGATGGAAACACTGTGGGGCAACTGCATCTACACCAACACGGCGCTGACCGATGACGGTGACGTCTGGTGGGAAGAGATGACCGACGACCCGCCGGCACGAGCTACCGATTGGCGCGGCAACCCGTGGAACCCCGAGATCGACACACCTGCCGCCCACCCAAACGCCCGCTTCACTGCGCCCGCGTCGCAGTGCCCGTCGATCGGCGCCGAATGGGAGGACCCGGCGGGTGTTCCGATCTCCGCCATCCTGTTCGGTGGCCGCCGCCGCACGACCGTGCCGCTGGTGACCGAGGCGAACGACTGGGAGCACGGAGTGTTCCTCGGTTCGATCATGGCCTCGGAGAAGACCGCCGCCGCCGAAGGCGTCCAGGGCGAGCTCCGCTTCGACCCGATGGCGATGCTGCCGTTCTGCGGCTACAACTACGGCGACTACTTCACTCACTGGCTCTCGATGGCCGACAAGACCGACGAGTCGAACCTGCCGAAGATTTTCTTCGTCAACTGGTTCCGTCGCGATGAAGAAGGACGCTTCCTGTGGCCCGGATTCGGTGAGAACAGCCGAGTCCTCAAGTGGGTGTTCGAGCGAGTCGACGGCACCGTCGACGCCGTCGACACGCCGATCGGCAAACTGCCCGTGAAGGAGCAGCTGGACCTTTCGGGCCTCGACATCGACGAGGACGACCTCGATCGCATTCTCGCCGTCGACACCGAGGGGTGGAAGGGCGCCGTGCCGCAGATCCGTGAGCACTTCGACCGCTTCGGCGATCGCCTGCCGGCACAGCTCACCAAGGCTGTCGACCAGCTCGAGGCTGCACTCTGAGCAAGCCGGTTGTTACATCTGGTGCCTGGCACCAGATGTAACAACCGGTTGGTTGTGATTGGAAACGACGAAGGCCGGGCCTGACGGCCCGGCCTTCGTGGTTTTCGAGTTCGATGGTTCAGTCGGTGTGCGGAACCACTGCGACGGCCTTGCGTCCCTTGTGGTTACCGAACTCGACCACGCCATCGGCGAGCGCGAACAGCGAGTCGTCCTTGGCCTTGCCGACGTTGTTGCCGGGGTGGAACCTGGTGCCGCGCTGACGGACGATGATGGCACCCGTACGGATCTCAGATCCGCCGAAAACCTTCACGCCGAGGCGCTGTGCGTTGGAATCACGGCCGTTCCTTGTGGAACCGCCACCCTTTGTCTTTGACATCTGGAATCAGCGCCCTTTCACTTGGGGAGTTTGATGCTGGTGATCTCGACCACGTCATACTTCTGACGATGGCCGTAGCGACGATGGTTGTTGGTGCGGCGCTTGAAGGTGTAGCCGTTGATCTTCGGGCCAGCGGCCTTACCAACGATCTTGCCGGTGACTGAAGCTCCTGCGAGCTCATCAGCCGTGGCAAGGACAGTGTCGCCGTCGACGAGCATGACGGGGGTCAGCGACACGTCGCTGCCTTCGTCCGCGCCGAGCAGTTCGAGCTGCACTCGCTGGCCTTCGGCCACTTTTTCCTGCTTGCCGCCTGAGGCGATTACTGCGTACATAGCGAGAAGCGATGCTAACGGCGTGATTGCGCTATTGCTCGCGCGCCGCTCATCGAGATCGACGGGCGCCGGTCACGTCTCATCGTCAGCGATTTCTTCGGACTCTCGGGCTGCTCCAGCAAAGATTCCCTTCGCCATCAACGAGGTCTCCTGCTTCCGCCGTGCGCGATAGATGATGGCGCGCTGCCGGTGGATGCCGGAATCGGCCGGAGCCGCCCAACCTGCCAAGTCAGCGAGGTGACATGCGAGCCGGTATTCTCCCTGGTCAGCAACAACTTGTGCTCGTTCGATGAGTGTGCCGGCACCACCGGCGAGCTCGGCCAGTTCAGTCGCGAGCACGGCATCAGGGGCCGGCTTGAGGCGGCTCGGCGCACCGTCCCACCAGCCGCCGAACTGGCGCCATACGCCACGCACCACAAATTCCGGTTCGTCGTAGAGCGGCCGCAGGTAGGGCTTCGACAGCAGATCGTCCGGAACAGTGACCGAATGCACGATGGTGTCGAGCACCTCGCCGGCGTTCATCATGTCGATCACCTCGCGCACGATCAGTTCGAGTGCGGTCGCAACGTCGTCGAGCACGACAGCGATCCGGGCCTTGCCCTCGATCGGTAGCCCGTGAGCGGGAAGGAGCAGCTCAGGGCCCTTGGCGATCATCTCGCGCAACGCGGCTGCCCACTCGATGGGGAATCGCTGCACTTTCTGCGGGTTGCCGGCATTGGGGAAGTTCCAGATGATGAAGTCGCCAACCGCCATCCACTTCTCTTCGGGCATCCACGCCCAGAGGTGGTCGTCGGTCTCGCCGCGTGCGTGGTGCAGCTCGATTGTGCGGGATCCGATCTGGAGCGTGTCGTGGTCGTCGACGACGTGGTTGGGCCGCGCGGTGTTGTGCGGGATGAACTCAGGGAAGTCGCCCATCCCGAAGTCACCCTTGACGCCACCGAACTGGCGAGCATTGATCTGCACGTTCCAGTCGTTGGTTTCGGCGTACCGGTCGAACCGCCGCTCGACGTTGCGATGACCCACCACAGTCATGTCGCCGTACTCGGCACCGAACGCAACACTGCCACCGACATGATCGGCGTGGCCGTGCGTGTAGACGATGTGGCTCACCGGTTGTGAGCTCCAACCCTTGATGGCCTTGACGACCTTCTCACCGGTGAGCGCGTGCGAGGCGTCGAAGGCAATCAGCCCGTCACCGGAGTCAACGACCACGCTGTGGCTGAAGCTCTCGACCACGGCGAGGCCGTCGCCGATCTCGCTCAACTCGTTGCTCGTCCGGTTGAACGGGCGATCAGTCAACCCGTTGTCGATGATCTCTGATGACAGTGCAAGGAGGTCGGCCATCTGCCAAATCTACGTGCAGCAGGCGTCACCATCGGCACCTGAGGCGCCGGGGACGGCCTGGAACTCGACAGTGAGCGACTTGGTGACCTTGCCCTTGGTGACGATGCGCATCGTTTCGGCCATGCCGACGAGTTGCGGCGTGATCAAAATTCGGAAGTCGTCGTGGCGCAGCCGGCGGTACGGAGCGAGGTTCTTGTTCTTGACGTTGGTGTCGACCGACACCTCTGCAACCTTGCCTCAACCAGTGGGGCGGATGAAGTCGATCGACATCGTGCCGCCCTTCTTTTCCAAGACCTTGCGAGCGTCATCGGTCATCTGGATCTCCATGGGTGCAGCTTTGCACAGCTTTGATCCCAAACGCACTGGCCGATGATGACGAATTCGCGAACATGCCAGACTCCGCTCATGGCACATGCGATTCAGATCACCGTTGACGCCGCTGACCCCCGAGCGCAGGGCACCTTCTGGTGCGAGGTGCTCGCCTACATCGAGCAACCCCCGCCGCCGGGCTTCGCTGGGTGAGAGGAAGCCCTCGATGCATTCGGCATCGATCAATCCGAACCGAACCGAACCGAGCGTTCGGCATCGTCGACCCTGACCGCGTCGGGCCGCGCGTGTTCTTCCTCAAGGTGCCTGAGGGCAAGTCAGCGAAGAACCGCATGCACCTCGACGTGCACTCCGAGCCCGACCGGCTGCACGCTCGTGCAGCTGAACTGGTCGAACTGGGTGCGACGAGTGTCGGTGAGTTCGAGGAACCCGAAGGTCACTGGATCGAACTGCTCGATCCCGAAGGCAAACGAGTTCTGCCTC
>CAXMZV010000115.1:0-9554 GCA_964199985.1 Candidatus Ilumatobacter isfjordensis
AGCCAGCGGCCGCCGGAGCACGGCTCGTCGGGTCGGTATCGGCGCACGCCGCGACCATCAATGCAGCAGCACCCAGTGCAGCAACACATCGCCTCGATCCGGTCCACCGCACTCGACCATGATGACCGCCCCGCCGGCCGGAGTGGTGGCAACGCACCGGGTATGTTCAGGCGTCGTCGAGTGGCGGCGAGGGCGTCGTGTACGTGCCATCGACGAATCCACCAAGCAGCAACGCGTTGTCCATGATCGTGGCGATCTCGCGGGTGGACGCCGGGTAGTCGCCGCTGATGGTGATCGCCCAGGTGATGCCGTCGGGGCGCCGCACGAACATCGCGTGCGTGCTCTCCAAGGTGCCGGTGTGCCCAAACGTGGCAGCAGCGGTTCCTCCGGCAAGCGGAGCGTCGAAGATCATCAGGCCCATTCCGTAGCCCCGCGTTGGCGGCGCCGGCTCGACTGTGGTGGTCGGCGCCAACTGATCGGCAGCATCGTCGTCGTCCTCGGACGGTGGCGTCACCGTAATCGTTGCCATCATCTCGAGCGTGGCGGACTCGAGCACCTTGGTCCCCGGCGTCGTCGGGTCCAGCGAGTTGAGAATCGTGGCGAGGTCGGCCGGGGCCGCGAGCCACGCGCCGGCACCGCCGAGCACTTCCATGTAGTTCCGGCCCGCATCCGACTCGTGTTCGACATCACCGGGCTCGATGTCGAACGTTCCGGCGGTGCGCATCGACGTGATTGCCAGGGGTGCGAATACCTGTTCTTGGACGACTTGCGCATACGGCGCGCCCGTCACCTGCTCGATCAAGAGACCCAACACACAGAAGTTCATGTTGCTGTATTGAAATGACGTGCCAGCGACGGACCGAAGCGGACGGGTGAAGCCAGCTCGCGCGGCGTCTGAACACGATCCGACCTCGTTGCGGAAGAAGAGATCCTCGTACTGCGGAAAGCCTGAGCGATGAGTCAACAAATGGCGGAGCGTGATCGCCTCGGTCCCACCGGTCGGACTCGACACGTCGAGCCGCGTTGCGAGCAACGACCCGACCGGTTCGTCGAGCGAGAGCACTCCGTCCTCGACGAGTTCGAGGGCCGTGATGGCGAGGATCGTCTTGCTGATGCTCGCGACCCGGAATCGGTCGGCGGGCTACACCGCCTCGCCAGCGATCCGACGGCCATACGCCGCCTGGTGCTGCAGCTCACCGTTGCGGAGCACCGCGACTGACGCTGCGGCCGACCCGCGACGAACGAGCGTGACCTCAAGGTACTGGTCGACTGCCGCCCAGCCGCTCAGCGGCACAACGACCGCCACAGGTGCCGGCGCATCGGTCGTTGACGGCGTGGCAGGGACCGACGGCGTGGCGGGGATGGTCGGCGCACTCTGCGTCGGAGCCGTGGTGGTGCTGGGCGCTGCGGTCGGACTCGACGCCACCTCGACCAGTGCTGGATCGGTGCCCGACTGGACTTCTGCGGTTGCACATGCCGACGTGGCGAGCGCGAGGCCGACCGCGACGGCACACGCGCTGTTCATCCGTCGTCGATTCCGCCATTGATGCACTTTCATATGATGGCCGACCCGATGGCGTGGCAGGTGGCAACACCTCGCATCGCGTCAACCTCAACCACGCAGCACTCAGCGAGCCGGTTGGGGCAGTTCTTGTTCGAGGGTGAGCACCGGCGCAAAGAGATCGCCGTGCTCATCAACTCGGCGGAGCACGTCGGCCGCTTCGAAGCGCAGTTCGACGGTGCCATCGGCACTATCACTCACCTCGTCCCAACTCAGCGGCGTCGACACCGTCGGTTCCGGTCGCGCTCGCAGCGAGTACGGCGCGATCGTGGTCTTGTGGTGAGCGTTCTGACTCCAATCGACGAAGACCTTGCCCGGCCGAGCGTCTTTGGCCATCACCGTCGTGACACCGAGCGGCGTCGACGTGTCGCTGGCGAACTGCCGCTCCATCACCTGCCCGACCGCCAGCGCAAAGTTGGCCGCGCCTTCGTGGGTGGCGCCTGGGGTGTTCAACGGCACATACATCTGCACCCCCTTTGATCCAGACGTCTTGCACCAGCCCTGCAGTCCCACAGTGTCGAGAATCGCGGCGACACCGAGCGCCACCTGACAACACTCGCTGACGCCGGTGTCAGGCCCCGGATCGAAGTCGAAGACCAGCGTGCGCGGGGTGTCAAGATCGTCGGCCAGTGCCATCGGCGCATGCAATTCGATCGCCGCGAGGTTCGCTGCCCACACCATCGCTGCGGTCTCCTCAATGCGGCAGTAGTGGATACCGCCGTGACGATCTCCCGGCCCCAGTGCCGTCCCCAACCAGTCGGGACGATGTTTAGCGCATCGCTTCTCGAAAAACCCCTCGGCATCGGTACCGTCGGGAAATCGACGGAATGTGATGCACCGTCCAGCCAGGTGCGGGACCGCGATTGGTGCGATACGTGCGTGGTAGTCGACCACCTCGGCCTTGGTGAACCCTGACGGGTAGAGCACCTTGTCGAGGTTGGTCAGCCGCACCTGGCGGCCCTCGATGTCGACCTCGATCGGCGCCGCCATCGGTCAGGCCGACTTCTTCGCCCCGGCCTTGGTGCTGCTCTTCTTGGCAGTCTGCTTGGCGGCGGTCTTCTTGGTTGCTTTTTTGGCCGCGCTCTTCTTGGCACCCGAACGCTTCGCCGCCTGCTTCGGTGCAGATTTCTTGGTCGCTGACTTCTGGACGCTCGGCTTGACGACACGCTTCTTGGCGGCCGACTTCTTGGCCGCAGCAGCAATATCGGCCTTCGTGGCGACACTCTTCGCCGCAGTCTTCTGCTTCGTTGCCGTGCGACTCGGAGCTGCCGCAACGTCAGTGACCTGGACGGCACTCTTTGCTTTCGCTTGTGGTGCATCACCGGTGGGGTGCCGGGCCCTGGATTCCTTCGCAGCGGCGACGCTCGCCTCGAGGGCAGCCATGATGTCGACGACGTTGGGTTTCTCGGCAGCCACCTCGGGCGCTTCCCATTCCTCGCCATCAGCCTTCATCTGGATGAGCGCCATCACCTGCTCGCGATATTCATCGTGATACTTGTGCGGTTCGAAATCGGAGCTGAGCGACGCCACCAGCGACTCGGCCATCGCCACTTCTCGGGTGTTCACCTCGACGTCATCCAGGCCCTGGAGTTCTTCGATGTCGGCCGGATCGACCACCTCATCCGCGTACGCCAGCGACGACATCACGAGGCGGCCCTCCTCGGCGCGAATCGCCGCTGTGTACTGCTTGTTGCGCATGACGAAGCGGCCAATGGCCACCTTGCCACTCTGCTCCATGGCTCGGGCGAGCAAAACGTAGGGCTTTGGCGTCGCATCAGGGGCCAGGTGATATGCGGTGTCGAAGTAGACCGGATCAATCTCATCGAGGTCGACAAACTCTTCGAGGTCGATCGACTTGGTCGCCACGGGCATGAACGATTCGAGTTCGTTCGGGTCCACCACCACGTAGCGACCCTTCGCCACTTCGTATCCCTTGACGATGTGTTCCTCGGTGACTTCGTCGCCGGTTTCCGCGTTGACCTTGCGATAGCGAATCCGGGCCATGTTGCGCTCGTCGAGCTGGTTGAATGACACGCTCTGTTTGCGCACAGCATGGAAGAGCTTGACGGGGATTGCGATCAATCCGAACGAGATCGTTCCGCTCCACACCGGCCTGGCCATGTCGCCAAGCATGTCATACGAAGCGAGGATCGAAACATCCCGCTCCGTTCTCACGGCGCTCAGGGGCGCTGAGGGCAAGGCGCGTGGCGAGGATGTTGAGCTTGCTCAATGACGAGTTCACGCAACGCCGCCCGTCGGTGTTCCTGAGCGGCGTGGCTTAGGTCTGGTCGAGCACGGCGCGAGCCACGATGTCCGTGCCGAATGCCGTGAGAATCGCCAGGTACAACAAGCCGGTGGCAGCCATCACTGCGGAGTAGTAGCGCTCCTTCAGCGCTGCCTTGGTCACCATCACCAAGATGATGGTGGTGATGGCGCAGGTCGCCCACATCCACCCCAGCAACCCACCCCAGCCATCGTCGACGGCGCCGGTCCACACGCTGACCATCCCGGTCGGCAGCAACAAGGCGGCGACTTCGAGTGGCCACAGCCACGCAAGAGCGTTGACCATCTCGTTGAGCAGCTTGCGCGGGAGGCCCGGCTGTGTCAAATACCAGTGGCCGAGCAGCATCCCATCGCTGATTGCGCCGATGAACGCAGCACCGATCAACGTTCGCAGCAACGCAACGGTCACGGTCCACGTCGACGAGTCCGCCGCCGCGTCGATCGACGCAGCGATGAGACCGACGAAGCCGATGATGGCCGGCACGAGGTCGAGCACCGGGTTGAACTCAGTGCCTGTACGTGTCGGCGCCTTGTCGGCGGTCCGTTCGATGCCCGTCATTTCCGCGACTCGGTCAGACCGTCGATCAAATTCTTCGTCGTAGCCGCTGACGCCGGCATCCTTGCGAACGATGGAGACGACCAGCGCGAACAGACACGCGGCGGCGACCAGCGCCGACGACACCTCACGGATCGGGTTGCTTTCGAAAGCCAAGCCAGCAGCGAGCGCTCCGAGCGCGAAGCAGAGATAGACGCCCCGCAACAACCATCCGTAACCAACGGAAATGATGCGTCGGCGGGTGGTGAACCAGCAGAACAGCATGCCGCCCGTCGCCCACTGCAGCAGCACGGTTGCAGCATCGAGGCGGATCACGGTTCGGCAGGGTAACGGCGTACGCTGACCGCGCCATGGCCACTCCCCAACGCACGGGTACTCGCCACGCTCGGCAAATCGTTCGCTCCGCCATCGTGGCCCTGACGCTCGCAGCGACGACAACGAGCTGCTTCACCGGCGAGCGACCCAGCTTCGGCTGTGGTGCTGGTGAATCGACGGGTCGGACCGAGATCGACGACGTACTGAACCGCCTCGAATGCGTCGCAACGTCCACCTTTACGGCTGAGTACACAATTCTGACCCGACTGGGCGACATCGACTCTGCCGCCAAGGTTGTCCAGGCACCGTCGGGCCGGCGGTCGATCACGATCAACGACGTCCGCTACGTCTACGACAACGGGCGGACGGTCACCTGCGACCTCGTCAGCGACACATGTGAGGCGATCATCAACGAGGCGCGCACCAGTGACGTATTGCTCACGAGCGAGTTCTATGCGCAGTCCATGGCCAGCCGCTTGCGAGTCGACGCCGAGCGGCGCATCGGTGATCCGATTGCATCTGAGATGGAGTTGGGCGGTCAACCCGCCCTGTGCGTCGCTGTGCCGGTCACGGGCGGCACGAAGACGTACTGCGCGCTCGAGTCGGGGGCGCTCGCTCGCTTCGATGGCAGCGACCTGCTCATCGAACTCACCGGCTACTCGCCGACCCCCGACGAAGCCTCCTTCGAGACCTGACCGAGCGTCACTCGTCGGCGAACCAGCTGCCGTGGAACCCGTTTGGAACCCGTTGAGGAAGCGACACCGAGGCAATGGGAGCAGCGCTCATGTCGGAGGCGTCGAGCACGACGAACGAGCTCGAATCAGTGGCGCGGTCCCAGACGTACGACATGATCCGTCCCTCGTCTTCACCGGCTCCAGTGTCAGCGGGCACGAACACCGGTTCCGACGTGGAGACGCCCGCACCAAAGTCATGGAACGTGGTCGAGCCATCGGCAAGGTCGTACTTGAGCACACCATTGCCTTGGGTATTCGTCGGTGCTTCCCCCTCGCGGCCGCTGACCGTCCAGCCGTGGCGGTTGGTGAGACCGGTCCGCCGATCGTCGATGCGCGGAAATCCGTGCTCGCGGTCGTCGAGTTGCTCCTCGGTCACGGTGCCAGTGTCGAGGTCGAATCGCCACCGCCAGAGGTAGCAGGGCTCGAACGCGTTGGCGTCGCCCGACCACATCGAAGGGTGACGGCCGGCGTCGAGGACCACTGTGGATCCGCGCCCCGAGTCGTCGAGGTCGTCTTCCCAAGCGTTCATGATGTGGAAGATGTAGCAGGGGTCGACGTCGAACCATCGCGGTTGTGCACCCACGCGCGCCGCGTCACGATCGAGGATGCCAATCCGGGCGCCGTAGCCAGGGTCCCAACCGAATGGCATGCCGCCGCGCAGCGCCATGTCGACATCGAACACGACGGGCAGATCGAGGAAGATCGCATGGTGGCGACTGAGCGCGAAGTCGTGCACCATCGTCGGCCCCGGCACGTCGATCGGCTGGGTGTGAATCACCTGACCGGCTGCATCGGCGACGTAGTACGTGATGTACGGAGGTTTCAAGAGCTCGTAGCCGAAGAAGTGCATCTCGCCCGTCTCTGCGCAGACGTGGGGATGTGCAGTGACCGGCGTGGTGACCGCACCATCGAAGTCGTGTGAGCCCAACGTCTCGAGCTCGGGGCTCATCGCCATCGGGAAGCTGCCCTCTTCGAGCGCCATGATCGTCCCCGCATGCCGGACGATGTGGGTGTTGGCACGTCCAACGGTGAGATCGAACTCCCCCGTGGCGCCATCGAACCGCTGTTCACCGGCGAGCTGCTTCGTCTGCACCCATCGGTTGCGATACCACTCCGCCTGACCGTCGCGCAGCCGGATGCCGTGCACCATGCCATCACCGTCGAACCAGTGGTTCGGGACGCGATCGAGTGGATTGGCGCCGATTCGGAAGAAACGACCCGACAGCTCGGGCGGCAGGGCCCCGACCACATCGAGGTTGGTGGCTTCGACCTCTTCGGTGACGGGCGCGTAGTTGTCGCGCATGTAGAACGGCAGCTTGCGCGTGAGCGAAGCGGAGGGGGCGTCCATGGCGGTCATGGTTTCAGTCTGACATGGGCCTGCGCCCGGCTGTCCAACTGGCCGACGAGCTCAGGCGTCGACGGAGATGAGGTGGTGGTCGGAGTTGTTGAACTGGACCGGGCCATCAGCAGTGGCGGCGGCGATGTCTTCGAGTCGCATGCCCCACTTGCCCGGAATGTAGATGCCGGGCTCGACGCTGAATGCGTGGCCGGCCTCGAGGGGTCGGCTGTTGCCTTCGACGATGTACGGGTCTTCGTGCGCCTCGAGGCCAATCCCGTGGCCGGTGCGGTGGATGAAGTACTCGCCGTAGCCAGCGTCGTCGATGACCTTGCGGCACGCTCGATCGACGTCTTCGCACGCAGTACCGACGGTGGCTGCAGCGACGCCGGCGGCCTGCGCTTCAAAGAGCACGTCGTACGCCTCAGCGACGTCGGCGGGGATCTCTCCGGTGAACACGCACCGGGTTGTGTCCGAGCAGTAGCCGTTCATCGTGCCGCCGAAATCGGTCAACACGATCTCACCTGACTGGATGACTCGGCCGCCCGGATGATGGTGCGGGCTCGACGCGTTCTCACCGGCGGCGACGATGGCGAAGTTGACGACCTGATGGCCTTCTTCGATGATGCGCCGTCCGAGATGTGCCGACACCTCGGCTTCGGTGCGCCCGACCAGCGGAATCTCTCCTCGCTGCAGCTCGCCGGCGATCTTGTCGACGGCGGCGCCTGCGGCGGCCAGCGCGTCGAGTTCGGCCTGGTCCTTGCTCATCCGGAGGGGACCGACCACATCGACGGCTCGCGTGAACTGAGCATTCGGCAGGTGCGGCAACAGTTCGACGAGGAACCTCGACCACATCTGATCACCGACAGCGATGCGCTTGGCGCCAGATGTCAGGCGGCCGACGATTGCGGTCGGGTCTTCGGTCTCGCCCCACGGCAGCAGTTCGAACACCCCCGGCTGCGGCTCGACGCGGGCAGCCTCGAGTCCAGGAATCAGCAGGGTGGGATCACCGTCGCGCTGCACGACGAGCATCGTCAATCGTTCGAGCGGCATGGCGGTGTACCCGGTCATGTACGGCAGGTCATGCCCGACCGAGAGCATGACGGCATCGATCTGTTGGTCAGCCATCGCCGTTCGGACCCGGGCGAGTCGATCGAGGTAGACGGACGTATCGAGTGCTGCGCTGCTCACCGGCACAGTCTGCCAGCCACCTGCGGTCCCGTCACTCCCTGCTCGATCGACCCGACTGCACCATCAGTCGGCTGTCTCAGTCCGAAAGATCGCAGCTGACGCCGCCGAGACTGAAGTCGCTACAGACCGTCCCTCGCGTGATCTTCCAGACGTCGTTGACGCGCACTGCTGCTCCGACCCGTCGATCGCAGCCGTACATGTCAGTCCGAATCGAATAGCGGAAGGTCGCGCCGTCCGGCGTCGTGAAGACAACGTCGTCGACAATCGCAACGGCCGACGACACTTCACCGTCGAAGCTGCCGCCCTCGAACTGTTCGAGAGCCTCGGCAATGCCGGTGGAGTCATTGATGTGATCGAGCCGATCGAGCAGCGCGCCCGCGCCGTACATCGACTCCATCAGCGTCGTCACCTCGGCACGGGCGTCATCAGCGTCGGCCGGCTGTTCGCCCGGCAGGTCGAAGTCACCGCACGGGTTGAGCGGATTGCAGTAGAGCCGCTCAAAGTATGCGTTCTGCAACGCTTCCCACTCAGCCACGGCCTCGTTGAAATCGGCGCCGTCGGCGAGCGGCGGTTCGAGGGTCGGAGTCGGTTCATCACCGTCGCAGTAGCCACTCGCCAGCGACAGGTCCTGACAAATGGTCTGACGGGTGATCTGCCACACCTCGCCGTTGAAGATCGCCTAGCCGAACCGCGGGCCGAAGGTGCCCGTCGGGGCATCGATGGTGTAGTCGAACCACGCAGTCTCGGCGTCGGTAAAGACGATCTCGGCAATCGTCAGCTCGATGTTCACGCCATCCGGTGCGACTGCGGCGCAGGCGTTCGCGACGTGTGATGTGCTGACCATCTGATCTTGAGACGCCTGATGTCGTCAGACGCTTGATGTCGTCGATTCCTTGCATCAAATCTGACGACTTGCCGACATCCTTCCGCGAATTCGTCACAAATTCTCAGACCGCTGTCCGGTTCGTCGAGCGCCGTTCGTCATCTCTGTGACAATCACGAGGTGGATCATGTATCCGCCCACCACCGATCACATCGATCGCACAACACAGGGAGTCACCCGATGAAATACATGCTCTTGCTCGTCAGCGATCCAGCCGACGAACCCGCATTCGACAGTGCCGAGTTCGAGCCCTACATGGGCGAGTGGTTCGCCTACAGCGCCGCGCTCACCGAAGCCGGGGCGCTCGTCGACGGCTACGCCCTCCAAGGCACCGATGTCGCGACGACGGTCAAGGTGCGCGACGGCGAGCGCGTCGTCACCGACGGACCGTTCATCGAGTCGAAGGAAGTCATCGGGGGGTACTACCTCATCGACGTTGCGAACCTCGACGAGGCACTCGATTGGGCGGCGAAGATCCCCAGCGTGCGCTTCGGCACGGTCGAAGTGCGACCGGTCATGGAATTTGACGGCTGACCTCGCTGCGTCGCAATGATCGACACGCCCCAGGCCACCGATGTCTTTCGCACCGAGTGGTCGCGCCTCGTGGCGACCCTGGTGCGCGACGTCGGCGACCTGGGTGTCGCCGAGGATGCTGCGCAGGACGCCTTCGTCGAGGCAGCCTCACGTTGGCCGAC
>CAXMZV010000116.1:0-9522 GCA_964199985.1 Candidatus Ilumatobacter isfjordensis
ACATGACGTTCCCCTCGTATCTGGAATTACCCGACCGTCTACGGTCGACGGCGGCACCGACCTTAGGTCACACGACCACGGACAACTCTCTGGGGGAACACCATGTACGCAGGCACTTACGTCACGCAGCATCCGGATCGTCCGGCGTTCATCATGGCGTCGACGGGCAAGGCGGTCAGTCATCGAGAACTCGATGAGCGATGCAACCAGTTGGCGCACCTGCTTGCCGCACACGGATTGGGGCCGGGCGATCACTACTCGGTGTTCATGGAGAACAACGACCGGCACATCGAAGCCAGCGGAGCAGGGGAGCGGTCGGGGATGTACTACACGTGCATCAACTCGTACCTCACGCCTGACGAGATGGCCTACATCGTCAACAACAGTGAGTCGCAGGTGCTGATCACGTCGGCGGCCAAGCTCGACGTGGTGCTCGAAGCACTCCCCACATTCGAGCGCGTCACCCTCGTCCTCGTCGTCGGTGACGCCGATCTGTCGAGTGTCGGTGACGACCGCATTCGCAGCTACTCCGACGCGTTGGCCGAGCATCCCTCGACGCCCATTGCCCACGAGTTGCTCGGGACGTCGATGCTCTACTCGTCAGGAACCACCGGCCAGCCGAAGGGCATCATCCGTCCACTCCCCGAGCAGCCGCCGTCACAGAACCTGCCCATCTTCGGCTTCCTCAGCAACCTGTGGCAGTACCGCGAAGACATGATCTACCTCTCGCCAGCACCGCTGTACCACTCGGCTCCGCAAGCCGCCGTCAACCTGACGATTCGTCACGGCGGCACCGTCGTGATCATGGAGCACTTCGATCCGTTGGAGTACCTCCGGTTGATTCCCAAGTATCAGGTGACGCACAGCCAGCTCGTGCCCACGATGTTCAGCCGCATGCTCAAGTTGTCGGTCGAGGAGCGCGAGCAGTTCGACCTCTCCTCCCTCGAGATCGCCATCCATGCGGCAGCGCCATGCCCCGTGCAGGTCAAGGAGCAGATGATCGAGTGGTGGGGCCCGATCATCCACGAGTACTACGGAGCGACCGAGGGTCTGGGTTTTGCGGCGTGCAACAGCGAAGAGTGGCTGGCGCACCGAGGCACGGTCGGCAAAATCGTGCTCGGCGATGTGTTCGTCGCCGACGACGACATGAACCAGATGCCGCCCGGTCAGCCCGGCACGCTGTGGTTCGGGTCGGGTACCGAGTTCCAGTACCACAACGATCCAGACAAGACCGCCGAGTCGACGTCACCGGACGGTGCGATGACGACGGTGAACGACGTCGGCTACGTCGACGAGGACGGCTTCCTGTACCTCACCGATCGCAAGACGTTCATGATCATTTCCGGCGGCGTGAACATCTACCCGCAGGAGACTGAGAACTTGTTGATCACTCACCCCAAGGTTGCCGACGCCGCGGTCTTCGGCGTGCCGAACGCCGACCTCGGCGAAGAGGTGAAGGCAGTCGTGCAACCGATTCCTGGCGTCGAAGGTGACGACGAACTGGCTCGCGAGCTCACCGAGTTCTGCGGCGAGCATCTGTCGCGCCAGAAGGTGCCGCGCTCAATCGACTTCGACCCCGAACTCCCGCGACTCCCCACCGGCAAGCTCTACAAGCGCGTGCTGCGCGACCGCTATTGGGGTGAAGGCGACAACAAGATCGTCTGACATCGCAGGCCGAGGTAGACAGCAACCTGATGACGTCGACCCTCGCTCTGGAGGGGCTGCATCATCGGTGTTGAGCGCGGCTATTTGAGGACATCTTTGGAAATGATCGTCTTCATGATCTCGCTGGTGCCGCCGTAGATCGTTGTCACCCGTGCGTCCGCGTAGGCCGGGCCGATCGGATACTCGGTCATGAAGCCGTAGCCACCGAACATTTGCAGGCACCGGTCGGTGACGCTGTTCTGGAGCTCGGTGCCGTGCAGCTTGGCCATCGCTGCTTCGGCCGGGCTCAGCGTGCCTTCGTTCAACTTCAGCAGGCACCGCTCCATGAACGGCTCGGCGACTGCGATCTCGGTCGCGACCTCGGCGAGCACGAACTTCGTGTTCTGGAACGACGCGATCGATTGACCGAATGCCGTGCGCTCCTTCACGTACTCAACAGTCCAGTTGAGCGCGGACCGCGCTGCGGCGACGCCGAAGAGACCGATCGACAGACGCTCCTGGGCGAGGTTGAAGGCGAGGTATTCCATCGCCTTGCCCTCCTCGCCGAGCACGTTGGCGGCCGGGACTCGAACATCGGAAAAGAACAACTCGGCGGTGTCGGCCGACTTCTGGCCGATCTTGTCGAGGTTGCGGCCTCGCTCGAAGCCTTCCATGCCGCGCTCGACGATGAGGAGCGACATGCCGCTTCGGCCCGCTTCCGGATCGGTGATGCAGACCACGACCACAAGGTCGGAGTTGATGCCGTTGGTGATGAACGTCTTCGCGCCGTTGAGTACGAACTCGTCGCCGTCGCGTACGGCAGTGGTCTTGATGCCCGCGAGGTCAGAGCCGGTGCCAGGTTCAGTCATGGCGACGGCAGTGATCAGCTGGCCCGATGCGATGCCGGGCAGCCAGCGTGCAGCCTGTTCCTCGTTGCAGTACTCGATGAAATAGGGCGTGACGATGTCGTTGTGCAGGGTCAGGCCGAGGCCAGCACCGTTGATACCACGGCGAGCGAGTTCGTCGGCGATGATCGCGTTGAACCGGAAGTCCTTGGTGCCGCCACCGCCGTACTGCTCGGCAACTGCAATACCGACGAAGCCGTGCTTGCCGGCCTCGACATACAACTCACGGTCCATGATCCCGGCGGTTTCCCAGTCGCGGTACTTGGGGACCATCTCGGCCTCGACGAATGCTCGGAAGCTCTCCCGGAACAGTTCGTGTGTCTCGTCATAGATCGAGTTCATGAGCCAAGTCTCACCCAAACCCGCCAGAACACTCAACTCGCGTCAAGGCAATTCTTTCAGCTGTGTGGCGATCAGATTGGTCGAGGCCAAGGCGCAAGGCGACGACGTTGAGCTTGCTCAATGAGAAGCTCTTGCAACGCAGGCATCGGGCAATCTGGCGTCACACGGTCAGTTCGCGGACTCGGGCGAGGAGCACTTCGAGGGCGGGGCGGTTGAGGCCGCCTTCGGGGATGATCACGTCGGCGTAGCGCTTGCTCGGTTCGATGAATCGCTCGTGCGCTGGCCGGACGGTCTCAAGGTACTGGTCGATGACACTCTGCGCGGTTCGACCGCGGTCGGCCACATCGCGCTGGAGGCGCCGGATGAACCGGATGTCCGGGGCCGTGTCGACAAAGATCTTGAGGTCGAACCGTTCGCGCAGGGCGCGATCCCAGAGGACGAGGATCCCGTCGACGACGATGATCTTCTTGGGGCGCACCGTGCGGGTCTGGCCGCTCCGGTTGTGCTCGGCGTAGTCGTAGATCGGCACCTCGACGGAGGCGCCGTTCGCGAGTGCAGCCATGTGGTCGTTGAGGAGCGGCCAGTCGAATGCGTCGGGATGGTCGTAATTCGCGGCGCTGCGTGTCTCAAGTGGTTCGTGGCTGCGATCCAGATAGTAGGAGTCGAGTTCGATCCGCGACAGGTGCTCTTCGCCGGTCAGGTCGACGAGTCGCTCTGAAATTGTGGTCTTCCCGGAGCTGCTGCCACCCGCGACGCCGATGAGAAATGGCCGTTCGTCGGCGGCGTGGTCGGAGGATGGCGATGAAGAATCTGACACGAAGCTTGAACATATCTCGTGGGGTGCTTGTAATTTGCGCCGCCAACCAGGCATTCTTTGCAGTGATGCTCAGCGAACGACATGCCGCCATGCTTGATTTCGAACGATCCTGGTGGAGTAACGAAGAGCCGCGTGACCAGGTGGTTCGTGCGCGTTTCCAGTGTTCGCCCGAGGACTATCAGGCCGAATTGGCCACCGTGCTTGACGACCCCGCCGCGACGGATCATGACCCGCTGGTCGTGCGCCGACTCAAGCGGCTGCGTCTCCGTGCACGTCAGGCGCGGATCGACGGTGTCGCATCCGCTGGCTCCGGAGAGGGTGTACACGCATGAGTAACGAAGAAGTCAATGTCGGCAGTGGTGTCGGAGCAACCCGACGTTCTGCCCGCCAAGGTGTCGGCGGTTCGCCGGTCGGATCCACACTGAGCATCGTGCTCGCCGTCGTCGCCGTCATTGCGGGCTTCCTGATCCTACGCGACTTGACCGCTGAGGATTCCTCGTCGGCTGGCGGATCAAGCGACCCGGTCGCGACCGATGTCCAGCCCACCACCACCTTCGATTCCGGAGTCACGACCACGATCGCCGTGGCCACGACGACCACGGTGCCGCTCGTGACCGAAGGCGCCACTGTCGTGGTCGCCAACGCAAATACGGTCGGTGGATCAGCCGGTCGAATGTCCGATTCGCTTGCTGACGTCGGGTACAACATGGGTTCACCGGTCAATGGGGCGGTGACCCTCGATGACAGCATCGTCTACTACGACCCGACGAACACCGCTGCCCAGGGCGTGGCCGATTCTGTCGCTCGCTCGCTCGGTGGCGTCGCCGTCGACGTCGTGCCGACACCGCCGCCGGTCGACAACGGCTCGCTCGACGGCGCCGGGGTGCTGCTGATGTTGGGCAACAACGAGGCCGACAAGACGCTGGAGGGCCTGGCCCAACAGGCTGCGGCGGAGACAACTCCGGGCCTCGGTACATCACCGCCGGTTGCCGGTGGCGATGTGGTGGCTCCGACGGAGCCTGCCGCCGACGAGACCACGGACGGCTGAGCCGTCGCGTCAGCCCGACAGCGTTCGGCGGAGCACCTGCTCAGCCGCACGTTGAATGCACTGCTTGGGCTCGGCCAAGGCCACCTCGGCGCCGAACATCTCGGTGAGTGACGCGACGTCGATTCGGTTGCGCTTGAGTTCGACGGTCCGATCGTCGGCATCGCCGACGATCGCGACGATTGGCGTGTCGTGTTCGAGCGCCAATTCCGTCATGCCGCCGACCACTTTGCCATCGAAACTGGTCTCGTCGAGTCGGCCTTCGCCGGTGATGATGAGATCGACGTCGAGGTGGTCATAAACGTCGAGTTCGTCGGCGACGAGTTCGAAGCCGGGAACGAGTCGCCCGCCCAGTGCGGCCAGCGCGCCGCCCAGGCCGCCTGCGGCGCCGCCGCCTTCGATCGTGCTCACGTCGACCTCGAAGTCGCTCGCGAACATCTGCACCAGCCGCTCGAGGCGGCCCGTGAGCATCTTCACTTGGGCTGGCGAGGCGCCCTTCTGTGGGCCGAAGACGGCCGCTGCGTCGGTGAACACGGTGTTGACGTCGCACGCCACAAGCAACTCGACCTGCTTGAGGCGTGACACGGCGTTGATGGCACGAATTGCTCCGAATCCGCCGTCGGTCGTGGCCGAACCTCCGAGGCCGACGATGATGCGCTTGGCACCGAGATCGAGCGCCTGGTCGATCAGTTCACCTGTGCCCGTCGTTGTCGCATCAAGCGGATCATTGCCGTCGCGACCGCCAGCGAGGACGAGGCCGCTCGCTTGCGCCATCTCGATGACGGCGGTGTCGCGGTGCAGCCGCCAGCCAGCTTCGATTGGATCGCCAAGGGGCCCGGTGACCGTCGACGTGCGGTTCGCCCCGCCGAGCACGTCGAGCAGCCCGTCGCCGCCGTCGGCAAGCGGAATTTCGGTGCACGCAATGTCGCGTTCCCAGCAGGCGTGTCCGATGGCGCGGGCGACCTCGTGTGCAGTGGCGGTCCCCTTGAACTTGTCAGGCGCCGCCAGAACTCGCATGTGGCGCACCTTAAGTCACGTGCCTCTGACGATCATCGTGTGGAGTGATCGACTGCGGCTGAGCGTGGGCACATTCGACCACCTCAAGATCCGTCGCGAATGTCGTTCGGCGCCCCCGACGTGTAGCGGATGTTGCTGAAGGTCGCCGTGCATCCTGGGCCGGTGGGCGATTGCGTCGAGAACCCGATCGATGTAGTGAGGCCGGGCGTGCGCAATTGGAAGAATCGAAGCAGGTGCCAGGTTTGTGCGTTGCTCGACCAGTGAAACGCAATGACGTCTCGGTACTTCGATACGCGGACCCAAACGGTGTTGCCCTCAACGGTCGGCCCGTTGGCGTCGTCGGACAGGCCACGGGTCACCACGGAGACCATCGTGTTGTCGCCCTGGGGCGATCGCTCGAAGCACAACTTTGCGTAGTCGTCGTCACGCTGATGTACGAACATCACCCCGGCGTCGAATGTTGATCCGAAGTCAACGGTGACCTGTGCCGAGATCTGGCAGTCCTCGGAGGCGATGAAACGAAGGACGGGCGAAGTGGCCAGACGGGTGGTCCGGTCGGGGTCGTTGAACCAGTCGGTTCCCGGCCCGGCGCGCAAGGTGACACGGTCGTCGTCGATGTCGGCGTCGCCCTGCGGGCCGAGCCAGGTCAGTTCAGGGAGTATTTGGCGGTGCGGCGACATCCGCCGAACGTAGTGCGGTGGATGTCGGAGGCTCGTCGCTGCGCTATCTCAGCCGCCGGCGACGGCGGGGATGATGGAGACGGTCCACCCGTCGTCGACCTTGGTGTCGAGGCCGTCGAGGTACCGCACGTCGTCGTCGTCGACGAAGATGTTGACGAACTTACGGAGTGTGCCTTCGTCGTCAAGAAGCCGTTCGCCCATGCCCGGGTGCTTGGCTTCGAGCGCGGCGATCACGTCAGACAGCGGGCCAGCGTCGAGTTCGACCTGCTTGTCGCCTCCGGTGAGGGGACGCATCGTGGTGGGGATTCGGACGTTCACAGCCATGCGGCGACGATATCGGGAATCCCTACCAATCTGGTCGGGATTGGGGTGACCGATGGCAGGCGGGTTCCGGGAATACCGACGCAGCGTCGACGCGAGCTGCCTCAGTCCGACGCTGGTGTTGACCGCCGTGGCTCGATCACGGCGAAGAACGCGCCGATCGTGATGATCCCCAGCGAGGCCGCGCCGAGAAAGGCCGCGAGCACGTTGTTTTCGAGGACGGGGATCCAGATCACGGGGCCGATCCCGTGCCCGAAGAATCTGAATGCCAGAATGAACGACAGTGCTCCACCTCGGTTGTCGGGCACGATCGTGGAAGCAAGCGCTTGGAACACGACCGCCACGAATCCGATCAGCGCACCGGAGACTGCGGACAGGATCGCCAGCGAGATCACCGTGTCGGTGAAGCCCAGGAGTGCAGCGACGAGGGTGACGGCCGTTGCAGCAGTGAGCCCCGAGATACGAGCACCGAACCGGTCGAGCAGACGGCCCCACAGCGGCCCGGTCAGCATTGCCATCACCGGCCCGCCGAGCAGGAGCAGTCCGGCCTGGGCGCCGGTGAGGTCGAGGTTGTCGCGCGCGGTCACACCGACCAGCACGTTGACGCCGATGGGACCCGCAGCCGCGGCCATCACCCCCACGCCGAGGACGATCATCGGTTTCGTGAGCAGTGCACGGAATGACGGGCGCGTCGTCGCGTCGGCCGGGTCGGCGGGCTCGCCCTGAGGTGGGTACAGGGCGAGTACTGCCGCCAAAGTTGCGGTTCCGACGAAGGCCCACCGCCAGTTGATGTCGGCGGCGAGCCCACCGATGATGGGGGCCAGGGCGCCGCCGGCGGCCTGGAAGCTCGAGTACACGCCGACTGCTCGACCGAACAGCGCGGCTGCCACCACCTCGGCCAGGCCAGCGACGAGCAGGGGCGTGATGAATGCGTTCGCGACGCCCATGAGCGCCCGAGCACCGAGGAAGACCCACAGATTCGGTGCCAGCGCGCAGCCCACCGACGCCACGGCGTACAGGACGTACGTGCTGCGCACAGTGCGTCGGCGACCCCACCGTTCGCCGAGGGTGCCCGACACGAGGAGAACGGCAGCAAAGGGCAACAGGTAGATGGTGAACCCCCAGCTGACTGCAACCGACGAGGCGTCGAACGACTCTCGGAGCTCGGGGAACATCGGCAGGATGACAATCGTGCCGAACGGCCCCATAAGCCCGCCGAGGTAGAGCGGCAGTCGCTGCGAGCGGTGGGAAGTCAGCGCGTCGTCCACCTTGGCACGGTACGTGCACTGTCACTGCTCGCCCGGCTCAGAGGCGAGGCAAGCGAAGGTCGTCAGTCGACGGTGCCGTCGATCGCGTCTCCGAGCGAATCGACGAAGGTCTCGTCGAACACGGTGTCGTCGACCTCGGCCTCATCGATGGCCAGCCAGATGAACACGGCGGCGATGGCGGCAAGCAGCGGCACAACGATGAAGACACCGACCTGGCCCAGCGCATTCGGGTCGGCGTCGGTGAAGATCGCCGAACCCAGCGATCGAGCCGGGTTCATGCCGCCACCACTGATTCCAAGCAGCACGAGCATGCCGAGCGCGAAGGCGAGACCAGTGAACGCGGCGATTGCAGCCGTCGACAATCCATTGCTGATCGCCGAGAGGAACACGACGACGAGCACGACGGTGAAGACGAGCTCGGCGGCGATGACCGATCCGAGTTCGCTGAAGCCGCCGCCGTCCCAGCCGTTGCCGCCGACGGCAGACCGGGTCTGATCGTTGATGCCCCACACGATGGCGGCACCGACGACGCCGCCGAGGAACTGGCCAATCCAGTCCTCGATGAGCTCGCGTGGCGAGATTTCACGCACGGCGAGCAGCGCCAACGACAGCGCTGGGTTGGCCACTGCGCCGATCACGCCGATGGCGATGGCGGTGGCCGCACCAAAAGCGAATGCCACGGCCAGTGTCCCGATCTGGGCGGGGCCCAGAACGAGGAGGCCGGGCCCGGCAAGCATGAGGATCACCGTGGCGATGAACTCGCCGCCGACATTGCGCATCGGGGTCGGCCGATCCGCTGCTTCGCCAACGACGTCTGCGACCGGCGCCGGATCAAGGTGCGGGTCCGTGGGTGGCGGCGGGGTGTTGTCCGTCATGGCTCCACCGTACCCTTCCCGCGATGCTCGCCTTGGTGACGGCAATCGGTGCGATCGACCTCGATCCTGACCTCGATCCCCTGCGTGTTGCGCTGTCCGAGGACAGGGTGGATGTCAAGGTGGCGAGTTGGGACGACGACACCATCGACTGGAGTCGGTTCGACGCGATCTTCTTGCGCTCGACGTGGGACTACGCCGACCGGATCGTCGAGTTCCGGACCTGGCTCGACGCAGTCGTCGAACAGACACGCATCGTCAACCCGATCGATGCGGTGCTGTGGAGCATTGACAAGCACTACCTGTGTGATCTCGCTCGAGATGGCGTTCCCGTTGCTCCGACGACGTTTGTCGAGGTTGGCGACGCGGTTCCTGACCTTGACGCGGCTGTCGACGTTTTCGTGGTGAAACCGGCCGTCGGGGCCGGCTCGAACGGTGCCCGCCGTTGCGCTCCGGACGAGGTCACCGGCCACGTCGCTGTCCTCCATCGCGAGGGTCATGCCGCCATGGTGCAGCCGTACCTTGACATGATCGACGAACACGCTGAGACCGCGCTGGTGTACCTGGGCGAGGGCGGCGAGCTGTCCTATGACCACGCCTTCAGCAAGGGC
>CAXMZV010000117.1:0-9494 GCA_964199985.1 Candidatus Ilumatobacter isfjordensis
AATGTCGAAATGCGGCGGCTCGACGAGTCCGTTCACCATGACGGTCTCGGCGAACAGGTTCGCGAAGTCGAAGGCGATGTGATTGCGACACGAGAACTCGAAGTCGAGCAGCTTGATCCGCCCGTCGACGAGCTGCATCACGTTGCCGTGATACGTGTCGTTGTGGCAGAAGACAGGCTCCCTTTTTGGCAGGCACGCCAAGACCTTCGCCAACGTGTCGTCGGATCGAATGGCCTGAAGTTCGTCGCACAGCAACTGCTCGTCGGGCGGAAACGATGCCCGCTGGTCGACGAGCACCGACCGAGCGAGGTCACCCCACTGTTCGTGCAGCAGCTCGAAGAATGTGGGCGCCGGTAGACCGAGGGGCTCGAGTTGATGCAACCGGTACAGCTCGTCAGCGATGCCCCGCTGCACGGCGGGATCGAACACGTCGTCGGCGGTCAGCGTTCGGCCGTTGTGAAACGCCTCGATGCGGAACACGTCGTCATAGTGCAGACAGAGCGCCGCTATCTCGTGCTCGCCGAGCAACAGGAACGTCGAGCGCTCAGTCGCCGCATCGAGGATGGCGTTCTCTTTGCCATCGAGATGGCGGTACAGCACCGCGGGCGGATCGACGTCGACACGGGCGCGCACGCCCATCGTGAACGACGAGAACCCCTTCGGGTCATCGAAGTCGAAGTCGGCGATCGAAAGATTGCGCCACGTCGGAACGGCGCGCTGGCACCGCTCGAAGACGTCACGCCTCGTGTCTGACACCAGACCTGATCAGATCAGGCCGAGATCTTTGACTGCGTCGCGTTCTTCGACCAGCTCGGCTGCAGTGGCGTCGATCTTGGCGCGGCTGAACTCGTCGATGTCGAGTCCCTGCACGATCTCGTAGTTGCCGTCCTTGCAGACGCACGGGAAGGAGCTGATGATGCCTTCGGGCACGCCATAGCTGCCGTCGCTCGGCACCGACATCGACACCCAGTCGCCGTCGGGCGTGCCGAGCGTCCAATCACGGATGTGGTCGACCGCTGCCGAGGCTGCGGATGCCGCCGAGGACGATCCTCGTGCCTCGATGATGGCGGCGCCGCGCTTGGCAACCTTCGGGATGTACTCGTTGGCGTACCAGTCGTGGTCGCCGACCGCGTCGTGCGCGTTCTTGCCGTTGACTTCACAGTGGAACAGGTCGGGGTACTGCGTCGTGGAGTGATTGCCCCAGATCGTCATCTTCTTGATGTCGTTGACCGACGCGCCAAGCCGGGACGCGAGCTGGCTGATGGCACGGTTGTGATCGAGACGGGTCATTGCCGTGAAGCGGCCGGGGTCGAGGTCGGCAGCGTTGTTCATGGCGATCACCGCATTCGTGTTGGCCGGGTTGCCGACGACGAGCACCTTCACGTCCTTCTTGGCCGAACGACTGAGCGCCTCACCTTGCGGCTTGAAGATGCCACCGTTGGCCGAGAGCAGGTCGGCACGCTCCATGCCAGCCTTGCGCGGCATCGAGCCGACGAGGATCGCCACGTCGGCGTCGCCGAATGCCACGTCGGCATCGTCGGTGCACGTGATCGAGTCGAGCAGCGGGAAGGCGCCATCGTCGAGTTCCATCTTGACGCCCTCGAGCGCACCGAGGGCTGGCGTGATCTCGAGCAGCTGCAGGGCGATGGGAGTGTCGGGGCCGAGCATGGTGCCCGATGCAATGCGGAAGAGGAGGCTGTAGCCGATCTGGCCTGCAGCACCGGTGACGGCAACACGAACTGGAGTAGTCATAGTGCCGAGGCTACGCCGCACGCCTCCTCAGGCCAAGCCGCCAGTCAGGCGAGACCGAGGACTCGCTTGATCACGTCGGTGTAGAACGTCTGACCGGATTGCGTGAGGTGAATGCCGTCCTCGTAGAAGCAGTTGCCCACACAGCTCGCCGACAGCACCTCCCAGTCGATCACAGTGACCGACGGGTACAGCGCTGGCAGGCCACGGATCTTGGCATTGTTGCCAGCGATCCAGTCGCGATCGCCCTTGCCGGTCAGCAAGAGTACTCGCGGCACGCCGGCGACGAGGCCCATCATCTGATCGAGTGTCGTCTGACTGAACGGACCGTTGGTTCCGAGATGGACGACAACGACCGGCCCGAACGAACCGGTGTCCCGAATCGCTTGCATGTCTGGGAGGAACGTGACCATCTGGCGGCTCTTGACGGCGTCGACAGCGAAGCCGGTGGCTTGCAGTTCTTCCGCTGCGCCGAGCATGACCGAGTCGCCGAGTGCGACCAGGGGGAGCCCGACGTCCATGGCGGGGATCGTGAGCGGCTGGATGGCTGACAGATCAGTGACGACACCGAGCTGGGTCACCGGTGCTGGCGGATCGGTCGGCGGAGGCGGCGGCGTGGTTGAGGCCGGCACCACGATGGGGGCTTCGGTCGTGGGAGCCGGCGCCACCGTCGTCGCCGGAGCGACGGTGGTCTCGGTTGCGAGCGCAGTGGTGGTCGGCGCGGCGGTCGTCGAGGGAGCGAGCGTCGTCTCGGGCACAACGAGTGGCGTCGTCGGGACCGTCGCCGGCGGCACCGTCGGCGGCAGTGTGGCCGCCAACGACTCATCAGCCGGCCCTGCAAGATTCGTGGTGAAGTCTTCGCCATCATCGAGCGACTCGGCGATGTCGTTCTGCTTGAGTTCGGCCGTTGCCAACGCCACGCCGGCGAAGAGCGACAGCACACAGGTCACTGCAATACCACCGGCCAGCAAACCCTTCGGGCGACGCGCCGATCCACTCCGAACACGTCGGATCATCGCACCGAATTCGCCCTTTCGGATTGGCGTCTCGATCCATCGATATGAGGCCTCGGTCAGGAGTACGGTTGGAATCATCGCCAGGATGAACTCGTGCGGCCGCAGTGAGTTGCCGGCCACGTTGCGGACGATCTGGAAGATCGGCCAGTGGTAGAGATAGAGCCCGTACGAGCGGGTTCCGATCCAGTTCAGCACCGGGCCGCCCAGCGCGCGATTCGCCATCGACCCGTGGTGCGTCACCGCGGCGATGATGAACAACGTGAACAGCCCTGCAACAAAGAGGCCGCCCCGAAAGAGTCGTTCATCTGCGCCAACCGGGTCTATGAGATGGATGTTCCAACTCATCCAGAAGAAGCCCAGGAGTCCGACGAGGGCCAGCACGTCAAACGCTCGGCCCTTGTTGCGAAGCGGACCACGCACGATGGCGAACGGCCGCCAGATCATCGCGAACGCCGCGCCGAGCAGCAGGCCACCCGCACGACCGACAGTGCCGAGGTAGAGGGTGTCCAGCTTGGCGATGGGCCGATCGCCAATGAACCAGTAGGCCTCGGGGGTCTGGCTCGGCTCTCCGATCGGGCCCGAATGGTACGCAAGCCCAACGCCGATGGTGACCAAGATGGCACCGGCGAACAGCCATCTGCTGGAGTTGGCGATGCGACGCGTGCCCGATCGCCCGAGGACGGCAACCATCACCAGCGGCCAGATCAGGTAGAACTGCTCCTCGACGGCCAAGCTCCACAAGTGCCGGAGGGGCGCGAAGTCGCCGGATGACGTGTAGCCGAGTCCGACCCAGATCTGATACCAGTTCGAGACGTAGAAAAATCCAGCGAAGACGTCACCCCGGAGTTGCCCGAGGGCATCGCGTTCGAACAGTGCCGTCCAGACGGTCAGCAATGCCATCAGGACAAACAGCGCGGGAAGCAGCCGGCGGGCGCGGCGTATCCAGAAGTCTTTCAGCGAGATGCGGTAGTTGCGTTCGCGCTCGGCAATGAGGAGCAGGGTGATCAGATAGCCCGAGATGACGAAGAACATCTCGACGCCCAAAAACCCACCGGGAAGCCACGAGTTGTTCGCGTGATAGACAATCACCGCTACCACCGCGACGGCTCGCATTCCGTCGAGCCCCGGGAGGTAGGGGACCCGACTGATGTGTTCGCGGACAAAACCGCCCGAGTGATCGGTCAGACCGTCTCGAGCCGCTGGCGCGCTGGACGCGGGCGCTTGAGTCGTCGGTGAGTCGAACACGGCCATGAACGTTCCAGTATCACCGTCCGGCATGCTCAAATGGCGTCACGCTTCCGTCAAACATCCGTGACGTCTGGCCGGTCAGCCTGCGCCTGGCACTGCGTGACCGTCAGGCGAACAGCGCAGCGTCGGCGAGGACCGTGGTGATCAGCGTGGTGTAGTACTCGGCGCCCGGCGTCTTGAGGTGGAAGCCGTCCTGATAGATGCAATCGCCCGGACACTGCGCGGCGAGACCGTCCCAATACAACACCTCGACGTTGGCCCGGCCGCTCGCCGCGTTGACCATGAGGGCGTTGTTCGAAGCTTCGTAGTCACGCGGCACGTCGTTCTGCACCAGCAAGACCCTGGGCACAGTGGCCGCGAGGTCGAGCATCTGCGTCATCTCGGACTCGTTGATCGGTCCGTTCGTACCGAGGTGCACGACCAACTCGGCCGGGAGTTGGCCGTTGTCCGCGAGCGCCTGCACGATGTCGACCCCGCGCACAAAATCTCGGCTCTCCTCGGCATCAACGGCGAAGCCAACACCCTGCAGCTCTTCTGCCGCGCCGAGCATGACCGAGTCACCGATGGCGATCTTGCTGGGACCCGCGGGTACCTCCGTGGTCGTCGCCGAATCGACAACCGGTTCACCGTCAACGGGAGGATCGATCGTCGTCTCAGGCACCTCGCCGAGATCGACGATCTCATCCTCAATTTCGCCCGGCGCCGGTTCGGTCTCAGCTTCGTCATCGCAGTTGCCCTCGATGACGCTGCAGGTTGCTGCCGCGCTCTCCTCGAGCCGCTGCGCCACTTCGTTCTGCTTGAGCTCCGCTGTGGCCAGGCCGTACCCGGCAAACACGGCGAGCGCGGTGCCGACGAAGGCGCCGCCGAGTACTGCGCCACGGTTCTGATTGCGTTGACGGTGCTGCCCTCGGTTGTGCCACCACACGCTGAGCTGGCCTTTGCGAATCGGCGTCTCGATGTAGCGGTAGGAAATCTCGGTGATGATTCCCGTGACGACCATGCACAGGACCCATTCATGGAACCTCAGCTTCGTGCCCGCCGTGTTGCGGACGATCTGGTAGATGGGCCAGTGGTACAGATACAGCCCGTATGACCGCGTGCCGATCCACAGCAGGGTCGGCCCGCTGAGCGCCTTGGCGGTGAGCGAGTCGCGGTGCGTGACAGCGGCGATGATCAGCAGCGTCGCAATGCCGGCGACGAAGAACCCGCCGCGGAACAACCATGGATCGGCACTGTTGTCTCCATCGCTGTTGATGAAGCCGACCTTCCACGCAAACAGTGCGAGGAACGCGAACCCGATGATGGCGAGGCCATCGAGTGCACGAGCCTTGTCGCGGAGCGGGCCACGCATCACTGCTGCGGGCCGCCACACCATGGCCATCGCCGCTCCGAGCCAGAGCCCGCTCGATCGGGAGATCGTCGACAGGTACAATGCGTCGGCCTTCGAGATGAAACGGCCGCCGATCTCCCAGTAGGCGGCTGGCGAGTTCTCGGGGTTCGCATTGATTGGACCCGAGTTGTAGAGCAGTGCTACAACGATGGTCACGAGCAACGCCGCGCCGAAGAGGTAGATCGCGAGGTCAGCGATCCTGCGGCTGCCATTCCGCAAGAGCACGATCATCACGATGGGCCAGACGAGGTAGAACTGCTCCTCGACAGCGAGGCTCCACAAGTGGCGGAGCGGAGCGAAGTCGTTGGCCGCGCTGTAGCCCGCACCAATGAAGATCTGATACCAATTGCTGATGTAGCCAGCGCCGCCGAGGATGTCGCCGCGCAGCTTGCCGAGCGAGTCGCGTTGGAACAGTGCGGTCCACACCGCGAGCAATGTCATCATCACGAAGAGCGCTGGCAGCAGCCGTCGGAAACGACGCACCCAGAAACTCTTCAAGTCGACCGCACCGGACTTCTCTTTCTCCGCGATGAGTAACAGCGTGATGAGGTAGCCCGAGATGACGAAGAACACCTCGACACCGATGAACCCGCCCTTCAGCCACGAGCTGTTGGCGTGATAGAGCATCACTGCGACAACCGCGAACGCACGCATCCCGTCAAGCCCGGGCAGGTACGGCACCTTGCTGATGTTGGCGCCACCCGTGCTGTGCGCTGCCGGTGCTGCAGCGCTGGAGGTGGTGACGTCGGACATCACCATCCAGTATCGCTCAGACAAGCACCGATCCCAGGTTCACCCTGATTTCTTTCGCAATTTCGGATCGGTTGAGGGTGTACAGGTGCAAGCCTGGTGCCCCGGCATGGATCAGGTCGAGGCACAGCTCCGAGGCGAGTTCGATCCCGATCTGCTTGGCTTCGGCTGCATCGTGGGCCGCGCTCAGCCGGTCGACCAACCAGTTCGGGACATCGGTGCCGCTCATCTGCGCCATGCGGGTGATCTGGCCAACGTTGGTCACTGGCATGATGCCGGGAACGATCGGCTTGTCGACGCCGAGCGCTGCGAGCTCATCGACGAGCCGCACGTAGTGCTCGGGATCAAAGAAGAACTGCGTGATGGCGAAGTCGGCAAGTCGGAGCTTCTCCGCAAGGTGTTGGCGGTCAGCTTGGCGGCTCGACGACCGTGGATGCACCTCGGGGTGCGCGGCCACACCGATCGAGAAGCAGCCGGTGGCTGCGACGTCGTGGAGCAGGTCAAGTGCGTACGTGTAGTCGCCCGCCGGTGCGCTGCCGTCGGCCGGCAGGTCGCCGCCGAGCGCAAGGATGTTCTCGACGCCGATTCGGCGGTAGTCGACCAGCAGGCCGGCAACGTCGGTGCGAGTGTGCCCGACGCAGGTGAGGTGCGCCATGGGTTCGACGTCGGTTTCGCGACGGATCCATTCGACGACGTCACCGGTGCGGTGTCGATCGGAGCCGCCGGCGCCGTACGTGATGCTGACAAAATCGGGGCCGAGCGGAGCGAGTTCAGCAATCGTGCGACCAAGTGTCAGCTGCGCGCTCGACGTCTTGGGCGGAAAGAACTCGAAGGACAGCGTTCGGCCCGCTGCCAACTTGTCGGAGATCCGCGCCATGACTGGAACCTATGCACCCGAACGATCGACTTGACGCCGTAGCAGAAACTTCCCGCTAGGCGGACCCTGTTCCACGATGCGGAACAGTCGATCTCGAGTCAGTGGCGGAAGTGGCGTTGGCCGGTGAAGACCATGGCGAGGCCGTGTTCGTCGGCGGCGGCGATGACCTCGTCGTCACGCACCGATCCGCCGGGCTGAATGACACACGACACCCCAGCCTCGACCGCCGCATCGAGGCCGTCGCGGAACGGGAAGAACGCATCGCTGGCGCACGCACCGCCCGCCGCTCGGCTGTCGGCGCGCCGGGCAGCAATCCGGGCGGAGTCGAGACGGTTCTGCTGGCCTGCACCAATCCCAAATGCCTGCTGGTCCTTCGTGTACACAATCGCATTGCTGGTCACGGCGGCGCAGACCGTCCAGGCGAACTCCATGTCGGCCCACTGTGCCTCGGTCGGCTGCACCGAGGTGACGACACGCCAGGTGTCAGACCGTCCATCGACCGGGTCAGGCTGCTGCACGAGCAGGCCACCGTCGATCGGACGGACGTCGAACGGCAAGGGCGAGGGCGCGTTCGCCGCGATGACCCTGAGGTTCTTTTTTGCCGCGAGCGTGGCGAGTGCGTCGTCGTCGAAGCCAGGTGCGACGACGACTTCAGTGAACACGTCGCCGAGCGCCACCGCCATCTCGTTGGTGACCGTGCGGTTGACTGCCACGACGCCGCCGAACGCGCTCACCGGGTCGCATGCGTTGGCACGTACGTATGCGGTCGTGATGTCATCTGCAATCGCCACGCCACAGGGATTCGCATGTTTCACCACGACGCAGGCCGGGTCGTCGAAACGATGGACAAGCCGCCACGCCGCTTCGGTGTCGTACAAGTTGAGGTAGCTCAACGCCTTGCCGCCGTGCTGCGTCATCGAGTCCCACCAGCTGGTCGCTCCGGCCTGGCGGTAGCGGGCGCCCTCCTGATGCGGGTTCTCGCCGTAGCGCAGCGACTGAACGTTCGACAATGCGAGATGGATTGACGCTGGCAACGCGCCCGCAGTGTCGACCTCCTCGACCGTGAGCGACTCGTCGGCGAGATCGGGATCGGTGTCGTCGAACCAGGTGACGATCGCGGCGTCGTACGCGGCGGTGTGCGCAAAGGCTGCACGGGCCAGCCGCCGCCGGGTGGTCTCGCTCAATGCGCCATCCGCACGGAGCTCGTCGATGACCGGGCCGTAGTTCTTCGGGTCGACAACGACCGCGACGTGAGCATGATTCTTGGCCGCAGCTCGCACCATTGCGGGGCCGCCGATGTCGATCATCTCGACCGCACCGCCCGAACCGTGTTCGAAGTCGTCGGGACTCTGCCCGAACGGATAGAGGTTCCCGACCACGAGGTCGAAGGGCGTGATGCCGTACTCGTTCATGTCGGCAACATGCTCGGCGTCGGTTGGGTCGGCGAGAATGCCGCCGTGCACCTTCGGGTGCAGTGTCACGACGCGGTGGCCCAGGATTGCGGGGACCCCGGTGACGTCGGCAACATCGGTGACCTGAATTCCGGCGTCGGAGATGACCCGAGCGGTTCCGCCACTCGAAATCAGCGACCAACCCAGCTCGCTGAGCGATCGGGCGAAGTCGACGACGCCAGTCTTGTCGTACACGGACAGCAGAGCAGTAGGCACGACGCGATCGTAGGCGTGAGGCGTTCACGGTTCCGCAACACGGGTCGTAATACCCCGAACTGGTCTGTCGAGAAGGGCTACGGTCGTTGGCGGTCAGTGTGACCTCGAACACGCCAGAACCTCAGGAGGGGAACGAAGTGGACTTCAGTAAATTCAAGACATCCGACTGGTTGATGATTGGGGGTGGCGCAGCAATGCTCATTCTCGGATTTGTCCTCGACTGGACCACGGTCGACACTGGCTTCGGCAGCGCTGGCGGCGACAGCCCGTTCGCCTACTTCTTCACTGGCGGCATCGCTTGGCTGCTTGTCGTCGCGGTCGGCGTCCTCGCCTTCTTGCGCGTCAACGGCAGCCTCCCCGAGACCCAGCCGTGGTCGCTCATCTTCCTCGGCGCCACCGGCCTCGCCATGCTCCTCATGATCTTCCGGATCATCTTGGGTGCTCGATTCGACTTCGCATCTCGCGGCATCGGCATGTACGGCGCAGTCGTCTGGGCGGGCGTTGCAGTGGCCGGAGCGGTGATGGGTTTCCAGGCATCTGGTGGCAATCTCAACGATCTGAAGGACATCAACAAGATCAAGGAGAGCTTCGGCGGCAGCAGCAGCGGCAGCAGCAGCGATGCCATGCCTCCCCCGCCACCCCCGGCCAGCGACGCTCCCCCTCCGCCTCCGCCTCCCCCGCCACCCCCGGCCCAGTGACCTGATCAACGAACCAACCAACCAACCAACCAACCAACCAACCAACCAACCGTTTGAAGGCGTGTGGATCTTGCGCAGTATGTGCGCTTGGATTCCAGT
>CAXMZV010000118.1:0-9441 GCA_964199985.1 Candidatus Ilumatobacter isfjordensis
ACAACGGGTTCAAGCCGACCTACGAGCTGACCGAGCGCGGCAAGACCGTGGTCAAGGACTTGAAGGCTGCGATGAAGGATGCTTCCGAGCTCTATCTCGCAACCGATGAAGACCGCGAGGGCGAGGCCATTGCCTGGCATCTACTCGAGTACCTGAAGCCGAAGGTGCCAGTCAAGCGGATGGTGTTCCACGAGATCACCAAGGCCGCCATCGACCATGCGGTGAACAACCCGCGGGGCATCGACTACGGAATGGTCGACGCCGCTGAGACGCGTCGCCTGCTCGACCGCCTGTACGGGTACGAAGTGTCGCCGGTGCTGTGGCGTCGCGTCAACCGCGGCCTGTCGGCCGGTCGCGTGCAAAGCCCAACGGTGCGTCTCATCGTGGAACGCGAACGCGAACGAATCGCGTTCCGCAGCGCCGGCTACTGGGACATCGACGCGATCACGGCCACCGACCCGTCGTTCGATTCAAAGCTGGTCGGTGTTGCTGGCGCGAAGGTCGCCACTGGTAAGGACTTCGACGACAACGGCCAGATCATCACGTCGAAGGCCGGCAACACGCCAGTGCAGTTGGACGAGGCTCGCGCCCGCGCATTGGCAGACGGCCTCGCGGACAAGCAGTTCACCGTCCGCTCGGTCGAGGAAAAGCCGTACCGGTCGTCGCCCAAGGCACCGTTCATGACATCGACGCTGCAGCAGGAGGGCGGGCGCAAGCTCCGCCTCTCCTCCAGCCAGGTCATGCGTGTCGCTCAGGGCCTGTACGAGCGTGGCTTCATCACCTACATGCGTACCGACGACGTGATCCTCTCTGACGAGGCAATGACGGCGACCCGAGCGGCCGTCACCAGCGAGTACGGGTCGAAGTACCTCAACGCTGCACCGAAGCAGTACAAGAAAAAGACGCAGGGCCAGGATGCCCACGAGGCCATCCGCCCCACCACGCCGTATCGCTCGCCGAACGCAGTATCGACGGAACTGAACAGCCAAGAACTCGCCCTCTATCGGCTCATCTGGCAGCGCACCCTGGCGTCGCAGATGGCTGACGCCGCCGGTGTCACCGTCTCGATCCGCTTGGCCGCCGAGTCACTCGAGCGCACCACTGGCGAACTCGTCGACTGCGAATTCGCCGCCTCGGGCACCACGATCACCTTCCCCGGCTACCGCGCCGTCTACGTCGCCTCGAAGGAAGAGACCGGCGAGGACGCTGCGGAAAAGGAAGCGCTGCTCCCACCGCTTCAGCAGGGCGACCTCGTACCGATCACATCGATCGCACCGAACGGGCACATCACCTCGCCGCCGTCACGATTCACCGAGGCATCGCTGGTCAAGCGGCTCGAAGAACTCCGCATCGGCCGCCCGTCCACCTGGGCGTCGATCATCCAGACCGTCCAGGACCGTGGCTACGTGTGGAAGAAGGGCCAGGCGCTCATCCCCACATGGACCGCCTTTGCCGTGATCCGCCTCCTCGAGGAGCACTTCGAAGCACTCGTCGACTACGAGTTCACCGCGTCTACCGAGCACGACCTCGACGCCATCGCCAAGGGCGAACGCCAGAAGGACAAGTGGCTGCAGCGGTTCTACTGGGGCGATCAAGGTGACGACTCCGTCCCGGCGATCACCGCCGAGGCCGGCGACGGCGATGATGCTCTCCTCGGCCTGAAGCGGCTCGTCGAAGAGAACCTCGACCACATCGATGCCGCCGAGATCAACACGTTCCCGCTCGGCAACGACGAAAACGGCAACGAGGTCGTCGCCAAGCCCGGCAAGTACGGCCCCTACGTGAAGCGCGGCGAAGACACTGCGTCCGTTCCCGACGACCTGGCTCCGGACGAACTCACCGTCGAGAAGGCCATCGAGCTCCTCAACGCACCGAAGATGGACGACCCGATCGGCGAACTCGACGGCCTCCCGGTGTTCGCGAAGAACGGCCGCTACGGCCCGTACGTGCAGTGGGGCGACCACGACAATCCTCCTCCCGGCATGGAGAAGCCGAAGATGTCGTCGCTGTTCCAGACCATGGTGTTCGAGAACATCACGATGGACGACGCCGAGAAGCTCCTGCAGTTGCCGCGCCACCTCGGCGACGATCCGGCCGACAACATCCCGATCTTTGCCAACAACGGTCGATACGGCCCGTATGTGATGAAGGAGAAGGACTACCGGAACATCGATTCCGAGGATCGTCTCCTCGAGATCACGCTCGACGAGGCGCTGAAGATCTACTCCGAGCCGAAGGTCTACAAGCGCGGTGGGGGCAACCTCGCTGCCAAGGGCCCGCTGAAGGAATTCGGCGTCGACCCGGTGAGCGAAAAGAACGTCACCGCCAAGGACGGCCGATTCGGCGTGTACGTCACCGACGGCGAGACCAATGCCTCGCTGGGCAAGGGCGACCGTCTCGAAGAGGTCTCACCCGAACGCGCCTACGAACTGCTGGCAATTCGGCGCGAGGCGATCATCGCCAAGGGTGGGACGCCGGGCAAGAAGGCCAAGGCCACGAAGAAGAAGGCCGCCGCCAAGAAGAAGGCCACCGCAAAGAAGAGCACCGCAAAGAAGAAGGCGGCCGCGAAGAAGGCCCCTGCCAAGCAGGCTGCGGCCAAGAAGCCCGTCATCACCGACGTCGCCGACGACGCGACCTGATGATCGAACGACGTGGTGCCAGGCACCACGTCGTCCTCTAACCTCGATCCCCGTGACCGCGCCGCACTACATCGCGTTTGAAGGCGCTGAAGCCTGTGGCAAATCCACCCAGGCTGCCCTGCTCGCCGATCGACTCGATGCGGTGCTCACACGCGAAACCGGCGGCACCTCAGTCGGTGCACGGCTCCGCGAGATCCTCCACGACAATGCTGTCACCAACCTCACCGCTCGGGCCGAGGCGTTGATGACCGCCGCCGATCGTGCCCAGCACATCGCCGAAGTCGTCGCGCCTGCGCTTGACGCGGGGCGCAGCGTTGTCAGCGATCGATCGCTCTACTCGACCCTCGCCTACCAAGGATTCGGCCGCGAGCTGCCCGTCGAGGAACTGAAGCAGATCAACGACTGGGCCATCGCCGGACGCTGGCCGCAACTGGTTGTCTTCCTCGACACCCCCGATGAGTTGATTGCGGAGCGCCTTCGCGACCGCGATCTCGATCGCTTCGAGGCGGCAGGCGACGCGTTCCACCAGCGCGTCATCGACGGCTTCAGAACGATGGCTGAGATCGAGCCCGAGCGCTGGATCACCATCGACGGACAAGGCACCATCGAAGACGTCGAAGCCGCGATTGCCACTGCCCTGGCCGAGCGGGGCGTGCAGTGAGCGACATGAACGACGATGAACTGACCGAGGAACAGCTGGAGGCCGTCATCGCGGCTGACGAGGTCGCGGCAGCAGCGAGCGTCGACGCACCGGCGCCCAGTGATCAGCAAGCGCCGCTCGACCTCGGCGATCCGGGTGACGTCTGGGACGACATCGTCGGGCAGAAGCAGGCCATCGAGCATCTTCGAGCGGCCGTGGCTCGTGGACCAGTGCATGCGTACCTGTTCGTCGGCCCGTCAGGGTCGACCAAACTCGAAGCAGCGCGGGCGTTCGCCGCCTCGCTCATGTCGGGCGGCGAGACCCGTGACCATCGAGACGCTCGGCTCATCATCGCCGGCGCGCACCCGGACGTACGCGAAGTGCAACGCGTGGGCGCATCGATCTCGGCCGAGCAGGCCAAGGAAGTCGTGCGCGTGTCGTCGCTGGCGCCGACCGAAGGTGCTCGCAAGGTGCTCATCCTCGACGAGTTCCATCTGCTGTCACCGAATGGTGCAGCGCTCATGCTGAAGACCATCGAAGAGCCGCCCGAGTCGACGATGTTCATCATCCTCGCCGACTTCGTGCCGCACGATCTGATCACGATCTCTTCGCGATGTGCACGCATCGATTTTCGAGCCATCGGAGCCGACGTGATCGCGGCGCGCCTGCTCACCGAGGGCATCAACCCGGCGGGCGCCATGGTGGCGTCGAAGGCTGCCTTGGGCAACCTCGACCGCGCACGCGTCCTCGCGACCGACCCGGCCCTCGCCGAACGTCGCAAGGCGTTCATCGAGGCGCCCGAACAACTCGATGGCACCGGTGCCGTCGCGATGCGGCTCGCCGCACAGCTACTTGAATTGATCGACGCCGCCGCCGAGCCGCTGGCCCAGCGACATGCGGTCGAGGTCGAGGTACTCGATGCCCGCATCAAGGAACACGGCGAGCGAGGCAGCGGCAAGAAGCAGCTCGAAGAACGTCACAAGCGCGAGTTGCGACGGCACCGCACCGACGAACTCCGCAGTGGCCTTGCCACCCTCGCCTCGACGTACCGCGACCAGGCGGTGTCAGCGGCCACGACCGGCAACACTCACGTCGACACCGCCAGCTGTGCTTCGGCTGTCGAGCGGATTCACACCGCACTCGAATCGTTCGAGCGCAATCCCAACGAACGGCTGCTGCTCGAGTCACTGCTCTGGTCCCTGCCAAACGCATCGAGGGAACGATGATTCTCAACACCGGGCGTCTTCAACGTGTGCTCGGAGCACTGATCGCATTGATCGGTCTCGGAGCCTTCGCGACCACCGCGTTCGCGCACTCGGGACTCGGCGCTGCCAGCCCCGCACCGGGCTCACGCGTCGGCGGTGAGATCACTGAGATGCAATTGCGGTATTCGAGCACGGTCGCTGACGTCGATGGTTCAGTGACCGATCCGGACGGAAACGTCGTCGAGTCGGAGTGGGTGCAGGACGGAAACCTGCGCGTCGTCGTGACCCTCGCCGAGCCCCTCTCGACTCCCGGCCAGTACGCCGTGCGCCACATCAGCACCGACGTCGAGGACGCTGACACCGTCGAAGCTGCGTACCTCTTCACGTATGACCCCGCAGCCCCACCCCCGCAGCTCGAGATCATCCCCGAAGACGAGGGATTCCCTTGGATTTGGGTGGTCATCGGTGTGGGTGGCGTCGTCATCGCCCTGCTCGCGTGGCAGCTCTACCGGTCGATAAAACTCGCCCGACAAGCCGAACCCGCAACCTGACACACTCGGCCACATGCGCTGGCCCTGGTCCGACATCTGGATCGCACGCCACGGAGAGACCGAGTGGAACGTCGAGGGCCGCCGCCAAGGCCGCCTTGATTCGCCGCTCACCGATCGCGGCCTCGCCGACGCCGGCCGGGTCGCCGACCTGGCACGCGGGTACGCGCTCGATGCCCTCCGGTGCAGTCCCATCGGTCGCGCCGAGCAGACCGCCACGCTCATCGGCGACTCGATCGGGTTGCGGCCGATTCGTGTCGACGGCCTCGCGGAAGTGGACCACGGCGCCTTCGCCGGTCTCACCTATGACGAGATCGAAGCAGCACATCCAGGCGCACTCAACGTCCGCGCGGCGAACAAGTACGTCTGGCGGTTCCCCGGCGGCGAGAGCTACGCCGATGCTGACGACCGGGCCCGCCTGACTCTCGACGTCCTCGCCGACGACGACGCTCGACGACCGCTCATCGTCACCCACCAGATGTTCGCACGAGCGCTCCTGAAGAACTTGCTCGCCATTCCAGCCGACGACGCGCTCGAACTCAGTGTCGAACACGGCACGGTGTGGCACATCAATCCGCAGCTCCGTACTCGGACGATCCTCATCATCGACTCACAATGACGTGAGCACGATGATCCAAGTCAAGTGACGAGCCGCCCGGAATTGAGCCATTCGAACACCACGTCATCCGTGCCCCCGCTGCTGGCGGCCCACCGGACCCCCCAGCCAGTCGCGGTGTTCCATCCCTCAAACGGACTGAGTGATCAGACGTTCCACATCTTCTGGTGTCAGGGAGCGGAGCATGTCGGCGAGCCGACCGACGACTGACAACCAACTGACCTGTGCCGATCGGCCATACTTCTCGCAATGGCTGCGGAGTACACCTCAACCAACCGAGGAATCACGTTGTGGCCGCCGGTTCGCTTCGAGAAGCTCGTCTGGTTGATCTCCGAGGGTGGGGACTCGCGCCGCTCGTCGCGCGACCGCACCTATCAGTCGGCGATCCTCGACGAGATCGCCGACGCCAGCATGCTGATCCCGTCGGATTGCGCCTTGATCTCCGAAGACGTTCGCGCCGCCATCGCCGCATTCGACGTTCGAGTCGGCGACACACTCGCTCCGCTCGAGACCCTGCTCGTGCGCATCGAAGCGTCAGCGTCGTCACGCATCGAGAACGTCGCGGCGTCGCTGCCCGACCTGTTCATGGCCGAGGCCGGCGACGAGATGGGCCGGTCGGTCGCCGATGTGATCGGCAATGTCGACGCCACGGTGGCAGCGATCGACCTGTCGAGTGACATCTCGGCGGAGACGATTCTCGACATCCACCGCGCATTGCTGATCGACACGCATCCGGTGTTGGCCGGCAAGTGGCGAACGGACCCAGTGTGGATCGGCAGCTACTCCGCCGGGCCACCCGAGGCCACCTTCGTGCCACCAGCTGCTCGACTCATCCCCGACGCCATCGACGATCTGTGCGAGTTCATGAATCGCACCGACATCCCGGTGTTCATTCAAGCGATGGTGATGCACGCTCACTTCGAGACCATCCATCCGTTCCCTGACGGCAACGGGCGCGTGGGCCGTGCGCTGATCCATGCCCTGCTGCGCCGCGACGGCCTCACCAAGGCCGCAACGTTGCCCATTTCGGCAGGCATCGTGAGCCAGAAGCACCGCTACATCGAGGCCCTCACTGAGTACCGGTCGGGTGACTACGTGCCGATCGTCGAGCTGGGCGCCGATGCCACCTTCGCTGCGCTGCGCAGCGCCAGCATGTTGTTCGACGACATCGAGATGATCGTGCGCCGCTGGCGCGACCTGACCGGCCCGATCAGATCCGACTCCGTGGTGCACCCGATCGTGGACCAACTCCTCGAACATCCCATCGTCGACACGAAGTCACTCAGCGAGCTGATCGATGCCAGCAGTTCAGCGGTCAGTGGTGCGGTTCGTCAGCTCGTCGATCTCGGTGTGCTGCAGCCGCTCGATCCATCCGTCCAACGTGGGCAGCGCTGGGGCGCGCACGAAGTGATCCGCGTCCTCAATGCCTTCACCAGTCGCTCGATCAATCCCTTCGGCCGCCACTGAGTCACATCAGGGTCGGGGCCCGATGTGACGCTGGCGGGGCACAACAGGCGCACAGTCCCCGCAAACCCGTATCCTGGGCGGATGACATCGACGCTCGGAACCGCTCCGACCACGCTGCCACAGGCCAACGAGCCGTGCTGGTGCGGAAGTGGGCGCAAGTACAAGCGCTGTCACAAGAAGTCTGAGGGCCGCGTCCTGCAGGGCATGATCACCCCGATGCGTGAGGTCCCGGACCACATCGCACGGCCGCCCTATGCCGACACCGGCGAGTACCAGGCTTGGGACGAAGGTCGCGTCAAGCCGCCGGAGATCATCCAGCGGATGCGCGCCTCCGGCAAGCTCGCTGGCGAGGTCCTCGCCATGGCTGGCGAGATGGTCGCTCCCGGTGTCACCACCGAAGAGATCGACATCGCTGTGCACGACGCGTTTGTCGCCGCCGGCGCATACCCGAGCACGATCAACTACCACGGCTACCCCAAAGCCTGCTGCACGTCGGTCAACGAAGTGATCTGCCACGGGATCCCTGACTCACGCCTGCTGCGAGAGGGCGACATCTGCAACATCGACGTCACCGGCTGGCTGGACGGCGTGCACGGCGACACCAACGCCACGTTCTTCGTCGGCGATGTCGATCCCGAGAGCCAACAGCTGGTCCGCGTCACCGAAGAGGCGATGTGGCGCGGCATCGAAGCCGTCAAGCCGGGCAGCCCGCTCAGTGACATCGGCCGAGCCATCGAACTCGCATGCAAGCCTCACAAGTACGGCGTCGTGCGGGCGTTCGTCGGCCATGGCATCGGCGAGCAGTTCCACACCGACATCCAGGTGCTGCACTACTACGACTCTCGGTCGTCCACCATTATGCGCGAAGGCATGACGTTTACGATCGAGCCGATGATCACACTCGGCACGATCAACTACAAGATCTGGGACGACGAGTGGACCGCGGTCACCTCCGACGGCAAGCGCACCGCGCAGTACGAGCACACCATCCTCGTCACGACCGATGGCGCCGATGTGCTCACCGGTGGGCCGGGTACTGCCAGCCCCACCGCTCCGTGGTTGCGCTGACGTAACAGCTCGACGTCACCCGCCGGGGGTGACGTCTGCCAGGTCCTTGATGTAGGCGATGATGTCGGCAACTTGCTGATCGTCGAGATTGTTGCGCGGCATCTGCACCGGGAAGTCGGCGAGCAGGTCGGCGCTTGGTTCCTTGATCGATCGCATCAGATAGGCCTCGTCGGCGATGACAATGGTCCCGTCCGCAAGCTCGCGGTCTGACCCGGCGAGGCCTTGCCACGCGGGTCCGACTCCGCCTTGACCGTCGGCTCCGTGGCATCCAGCACAACCACTCGATGTCGACAGACTCTTGCCCCGCTCGCCAGCCTCGGACAGCTCAGGACCGGACGTGCCGTCGCCGCCGCACGCTGCCGCTCCGAGCGCAAGGGTCGATGTGATCAGCGCACCGAGGATCCAACGACGTGCCGGCCCGTTCGCATGCTTGTTCATCGCTCTCATTCTCGCAGCTCAGACCGTCATTCGAAGGGCGACGGTGCTGTGACGTTCGTTGGTTGTCGGGCCTCGATCCGGACGAGCGCAGCCCCCCACCAGTTGTTCAGTGATTCGTCGTCCGTCACGCCAAACGCTGCGTGGACCTCTGATGCGCAGCGGCGGACGTCGTGTTCCCGAAGCGCAGTCACCGCCTCTCTGAGGTCACCACCTGGCCAGGGCAAATCAGCGAGCATGACGGGACCGACTCGGATCGCGTCCGCCGACAGACCCGTCCCCGCACTGCGATGCCAAGCCCACGCCGATGCAAGCGGCGACGTGAGCACGGCGGCAATCTTCCACGCCAACTCCGAGCCCGCCTGCACATCCGCTGCGTCGGGGTATGCAGCGACCACCGGAACGCCCGGCAGCATCGATCCGTCGGCGTCGGCCACCGCTTCCAGAATCTTGGTCTGGTTGGCGATCAGCACCTTCGGCACGAGGCGATCACTCGCCCAGCGCAACATCTTGGCGTCGAGTTCCGCGATGTCGAGCCGCGGGTGGTCGAACCGTTGCTTGGCGAAGGTGATCGACCGCTCACCCCACCAGCAGCGACCCGGATCAATCAACCCGCTGGTAATCAGCTTCGGACCGCTTGGATGGTCGCCGACCGCAGGCACCATGCCGTAGTACTCGTCCCGGAAGTTGGCATTCAGACGGCACCGATCGCCGAGCGTGCCGTCGGTGTGCAGTGACTCAGGAACGTCCGGCACGCCACGACGATCGGTGATGACCCGGGCCCATTCGCCTGGTGATATCGAGGGCACGCCGAACTCGAACA
>CAXMZV010000119.1:0-9389 GCA_964199985.1 Candidatus Ilumatobacter isfjordensis
GCTCGTCTGCATCGAGGCGCTGGGTGTGGCGTTCTTCCGGGGAGACCAGCAGGTCAATCTGCTTATCGACAGCACTGTCGTCTCCGCGCCGGTGTACGGCATTACCCTTCTTCATGATGTTGCCCCGCTCGGTCTTGGTCATGAACACCACGAAGGCCACGAACAGCAGCCCGATGCCTGCGGTGATGAACCACAAGTCGGTGAAGAATCGCGAGAAGAAGAGCATCATCCGAGTTGGCAGCGGGAGATCCGCACCGAGTTCTTCGAACAGCGGCTTGAACTGCGGGAGCACGTAACCAGCGAGCAGCAACACGGTGCCGAAGGCCATGATCATGACGATCATGGGGTAGGACAACGCCGAGACGACCTTGGAGCGCGTGTCGATCTCTCGCTCGAGGTAGCCGGCGAGGCTCTCGAGTGACTCGTCGAGCCGACCGGTCAACTCAGCTGCCTGAAGGATGCCGACGTAGTACTCGGGAAAGGCCTCGGGATGGTTCTCGGCGCTCACTGAGAGGAGACCACCGTTGCGGAGGTCGTCGATCATGGCGCCAAGGCAGCGCCGGAGCGCGACATCTTCGGTCTCGTCGCCGATGGTGACCAGCGCGTCGGTCAAGGGAATGCCGGCCTTCACAAAGACCGCGAGCTGACGCGTGAAGTGCATCAGCTCCTTCTTCTTGACCTTTTCCTGGGTCAGCTCGAAGTCGAGCATCCCTCGGCGTTCCTCGATCTTGGTCGGGAACAGGTTCTGGTCGACGAGGATCGAGCGCGCGGCGCCGATGGTGCTGGCCTTGGTGACGCCTTCGACGGTCGTCCCTTGTGCGTCGATTGCTGCGTAAGCGAACTTTGGCATGTCAGTCTCTTTGCTGCGATTGGGTCGTGAGCGGTTTCGGGTGGGGGTTCATCATCAGTGGGCGAACAGGGTTCGGATGACTTCTTGGATCGTGGTCACGTCGTCTTCGACGTTCTGCATTGCTTCTCGGAGCATTGTTCGCATTCCTTGAGCAACTGCCAGACGGCGCAGTTCCTCAGTGGTTGCCCAACCGACGATCAAGCGCCGAATCTCAGGGGTGATCTTGAGGAGTTCGTAGATGCCCACACGGTCGCGGTACCCGGTGCCTGAGCAGTAGCTGCAGCCGACTCCGTGGTAGAAGCTCGTCTTCTCGCTGCCGCCCGAATGCTGGCGGAACACGGCGAGCTCGTCGGCGCCGGGCGTGTAGGGCTCGCGGCAGTTGTCGCACATCTTGCGGAGCAGTCGCTGACTGACCACACCCACGATCGACGATGCAACGAGGAAAGCCTCGATGCCCATGTCGAGCAGGCGGTGAAGTGCAGCAACGGCATCAGTGCCGTGGAGCGACGAGAGCACGAAGTGACCCGTGAGTGCGGACTGAATCGCAATACGCGCAGTGTCGGCGTCGCGAATCTCACCGACGAGGATGACGTCAGGGTCCTGTCGGAGGAGGGCTTTGAGGGCGGTCGCAAAAGTGAGGCCCGCTTTGGGGTTGGTCTGGACCTGGTTGATGCCGGGGAACACGTATTCCACCGGGTCTTCCACCGTGGTGACGTTCTTGCCGGTGTCATTGATCTCGAGCAGCGTGGCGTACAACGTCGTGGTCTTGCCGGCACCGGTCGGGCCGGCGCAGATGACCATGCCGAACGGAGCGTGCGCCAGCTTGGCGTACTCCTTGTAGGTCTCCTTCGGCATGCCAAGTTCGGACAGGCCGACCATCGACTTCGACTTGTCGAGAATACGCATGACGATCTTCTCGCCGAACACCGTCGAAACGGAGGCAACGCGGACGTCGATCTCGCGACCGTCGACCTTCGTGGAGAACTGACCGTCCTGAGGAGCTCGCTTCTCGACGATGTTCATCTCCGACATGATCTTCAGGCGGGAAATGAGTGCGTTGTGCGCGGAGAGCGGAAGACTGAATGCCTCGATGAGGTGACCGTCAACACGGAATCGGATGCGCAACCGATCGTCGAGCGGTTCGATGTGAATGTCTGAGGTGCGGTCGCGCAGCGCCTGACTCACGATGCGAGCAACGAGCTGCACCACCGGGGCCTGATCATCGAGGCTGACCGATGCAATGGTCTCGGCTTCCAGACGCTGGGCATCCTCAGCAGCGAACGTGCCGAGAATCTTGTCCAGATCGGCGGTCGAGCGATACATCTGCTCGATCATCGCCGTGACCGTGTTGAAGTCGGATGCCTTCCAGACGAACTTCTGTCCGGTGGCCGCCTCGACGAGCTGGCGGCGCGCTGGTGACGGATCGGCGGCGTAGAGAACGATGCTCCCGTTCTCCTCAGCGACCGGCATCACCTTGTGGTTGCGGGCCACTTCTTCGGCGACCTTGACCACGAGCTCTTCGTCGAGTTCGCCGGGATTGCTGTCGCCGAGCGGCACCTGGCAGGCCGCGCTGATGGCGTTCGAGAGTTCTGCTCGACCGACACCATGCTTCGTCAAGAGCGAATTGCTCAGGACCAGCAGGTCGCCGTTGGCTTCCTGCAGTGCGGTTGCGAGCTGCTCGGCGTCGAGGTGGCCAGCCTGCACGAGGGCTTGACCGGTCGCCATGCACTGTTCAGCGGACTCGCCAGCGACCGTGGTTCCCTGCCGTGGCGGCTCCGCGACAGCGACGCCGCCGCCCTCGGATGCTTCTTCGTTTTTCGGTTTGCGGAGAGCCATGTCGTTCCAGTCAGAAATGCGGGTGCCGGGCGGTCAGTCGGTCAGGAGCCAGCGGGTGGTGCGAACGAAGCCATCGAATCGGCGGTCTGCGGCTCGCTGGGAGGTGAGAGTGGGTCCGACAGCGGAGCCATCGAGAAGGCGGCGTCGAAGCCGGCCGGCGCGGTGGATGCTCCCGATCCGGCCGCGTTGGAGGAGGAGTTCCGCACGTCGTCGACTCGGACGAACTGCGCCGGGTCGAGTGCGATGAGCGCCCGCTCGACTTCTTCGAGTCGTTCGAGCTGCACGGCGGTCTCGGTGTCGAGTGCCTGATCTTGGATATGTGTTTCAAGTTCGGTGAGCCGGATGGAGCTCTTGTCCATCGTGTCGCCCATCGTCTCTTGGAATCGGTCCATCTCGATGCGGACGAGTTCGGCCTCGCCAGCAACGCTGCGGACTCGGTCCTTCATCTCGTCGAGTGCCTCGACGTCGACGTCCTTGAGGTTCTGCTCCATCGCAGCGATCTGCTGGGCGCTGCCCTCGAAGCGGGTGTTCACCTCGGCGAAGCGATCGTTCAACATCACGATGCCTTCGTCCAGTCCGACGCTGACCCGACCGACGTAGGCGTCGATCTCCGCAATGCGGCTCCCGACCTCGTCGTTGATGCGAGCTTCGGCGGTGGCGATCTTGTCGTTCATCCGTGTTTCGGCCTCGTCGACGCGCTGGCCAACGATGTTCGACACCTCAGATTGTTGACGTGCGGATTGCGCCGACACTTCGTCCAAGCGTGCGGCGAGCCCACCCATATGGGTTTCGACATCGGCTGCGACGCCTGCAGCAAGTTGCTCGATGCGTCCGTCGACGTTGCCGGTGACGTCGTTGATGTGCGTCACCATGCGCGCTGCTTGATCGTCGAACTTGCGGATGCTCTTGTCGAGACCGACCAGGTCGCCTTCGACCTTGGTCTGACGATGCTCGAGTTCGCGCATGATCGGGCGGCTGGCCGATTCGACGGCGGCTTCGAGGCCAGTGTTGGCCTCGTCGACCACCCGATCGAGACGGGTGTTCATCTCCTCGTGGCGACGTTTCGTGCTCGTGCCAAACTCGTTGAGTCGATCCTCGAGCGCACGTTGGAGCTCGGACTGGAAGCCAGCGTTCGACTGCTGTGATCGTTCGAGTCCCGCAGCCAGTGCGCGGACCTGCTCGTCGGACTGTGAGCGAGCAGCACGCTCTGCTGCGATCTCGTCGCGCAGGGCTTGCACGGTGCTCCGTACCTGTTCGCTGTACTGGGTCAGCTGCTGCTGCACCGCAGCAACGATCTGCTGCTTCATGGTGTTGAGCTCATCAGTCATTGCTGCCTCCTTTGTTCTGGTCTGGCGGACGTGGAAATCGTGGGGCGAGGCGATTGGGCAAATTGACCTCAAGAGATGTATCGACCCTCGATTGGCACTTCTTGAGGATTTACTGAGAGTCGTCACCGCAGCCGCCAATAGACCCGCTGAGCTGGGGCGACATCGCGACGGACGTCGGGCGCCTCGTGCCCCGTTCGCGTCGGAGCCGGGTTCGACGCCACGCAAACGAATTTTCCACTTGGACAAAACTTGACACAGGGCTGCCACGGCCCTGACACATCCGGCCCCGCCAGAGCGGCGAGCCCTGCGGCGCTGACGTTCCAGCACCACAGGTGCCAGACGTAGGCTCCCAAGATGCGCGTGCACCTCGTCGATGGCACCTATGAACTCTTCCGTCAGCACTTCGGTGCGGCGTCACGACACCGCGACAGCCATCCTCATGCCGCCGCTGCCGGTGTCGTGTCATCAACACTGGCCTTGATCGAGGACGGCGCAACACACATCGGCATCGCTTCGGACCACGTGATCGAGAGTTTCCGCAACGATCTGTACGCCGGCTACAAGACCGGCGAGGGCATGGACCCCGACATCACCGAACAGATCCCGGTGGTGGAGCGGGCGCTTGCTGCGGCCGGGTTCACGGTGTGGCCGATGGTCGAGTTCGAAGCGGACGATGCGCTGGGCGCCGCAGCTCGCATCGCCGGTGCCGACGAACGGGTCGAACAGGTCCTGATCGTCACCGCAGACAAAGACCTCGGGCAGTGTGTGGAGGGCGATCGCATCGTCCAGTTCGATCGCCGCAACCGGCTGATCATCGATGAGGCAGGTGTGAAGGAGAAGTTTGGCGTCGGACCCGCCTCGATCCCTGACTATCTCGGTCTGGTCGGCGACAGCGCAGACGGCTTCCCGGGCCTGCCGGGCTGGGGTGCCAAGAGCACAAGTTTGGTCCTGGCGCGCTACGAGCACTTGGAGAACATTCCCGCAGCTGCCGGGCAATGGGACGTGCCGGGTCTGCGCGGCGCGGCAAAACTCGCGGCCACTCTGCAGGCACAATTCGACGACGCGTTGCTCTTCCGGCGCATCGCCACCATCGACTCCGACGTCGAGGTCGGCAGCGTCGACGACTGGCACTGGCGCGGGCCAACGGCGGACTTCGCCGCGATCTGCGACGAGCTCGAGAACCCCGAACTGCTCGCCTACGCCGAGCGGCTTGCTCCGAGGTGAGATCTCGCCGACTGAGGTGATGACCAGGCGATCTGCGGCACACAGACGATGCCGATGAAGGCTGCTACCTTCCGGTCCTGACCTGGTTCACGGGCGTCCGTTGCACAGGACCCGGTCACCACCTCACTCGGCGAGATCGCCGTGACCGAAATGATAGCCGGTCGGGATATCCTTTCGGCGAGATGAACTCATTGAGTTCGTCCACCCAGGAGGGGTGCGAGAGCGGCCGAATCGGCACGCTTGGAAAGCGTGTGAAGGGCAACCTTCCGAGGGTTCGAATCCCTCTCCCTCCGCCATGTCCGCAACCTCCGGCGACACCGATGCCATCTCCTCAGAGGCATCGAGTGCGCCGCACGACGTGTGGATGCAGCTCGCGATCACGCAGGCTGAGGCTGCCCAACAGCACGAGGACGTGCCCGTCGGAGCGGTTGTTGTCCACCGGGGCCGAGTGATCGCGGCGAGGCACAACGAGCGCGAGCTCACCGGTGATCCGGTCGCGCACGCCGAAGTACTCGCCATTCAGGACGCGGCGACACAGATCGGCTCCTGGCGCCTGCACGAGTGCACGCTGTACGTGACACTCGAACCGTGTGCGATGTGTGCGGGTGCGATGGTGAGCGCTCGACTCGATCGGGTGGTCTACGGCGCAACAGATCCGAAGGCCGGCGCCACCGACAGCCACTTCCACTTGCTCGACGGTGCGATCCTCAACCACCGCGTCGAGGTCGTCGCCGGCGTCGAGGCCGAGCGATGTGGCGAGCTCCTCCGCTCGTTCTTCCGCGCCCGCCGCTCCTGACGCACTCCCCCCGCCAGCGAGATGGCGACCCCACACGAGGGGGATGGGCTGAGACAGGCGGGCGTGGCGGCCCGGTGTCACTTCCGGTGAAGGCTGCCGATGAGGCGTCGCAGCGCACCAGAGCGATCGCCGGGATCTTCGTCGACGAAGACGACTGACTCGACGCCTGAGACAGAACCTGCCGGAGCGGATTCTTCTGTCGCGCGGGCGTAGACGGCCTCGGCGCTGTCCTCGATCGTCGGCGGAGCGAATCTGGCGAGCGGTGCGGGGGCGGCCTCGACGACCGGCTCGGCAACCGGCTGGACGACAACAGTGGGCGCAGCGGCGGCCGCAAACACCACGACATCGTCGGCAGCGGCGGCGGTCTGGGGAGGCAGCACTGACTCGAGCGCTGACACGGCAGGGGTTGCCGCGCGAGGTTCGGTCACCGGCTCGATGAAGGGCTCGATCGCAGTGATCGCCTTCGCGGTCGGCGCGGCGACTGATGCTGGCTCCGGCTGACCGGCTGCTTCGGCTGCGTCAGAGGGACGTGGTTCGACGACCAACGGTTCGACGACCAACGGTTCGACGACCAACGGTTCGACGACCAACGGTTCGACGACCTCGAACAGCAGCGGCGTGGCCGGTTCGAAGGATGGAAGGTCAGCAACCGCAACGGAGGGGAGCCGTGCTGGCGCCACCAACGCGGACTCGATGGCCTCGAGCGCACGGCGCACGGCATCGACGACCTCTTCGGGCTGGTGATCCTCTGGCAGATTGTCGTGCGTCACCGCGAGGGTCGGGAGTTCGAAGCTCAGTGGTTCTGGGGCTGGTTCTGGGGCCGCCCGAACAACTTCTTCGGCCGGCACGATGACCGATGAGTGGAGAGGTGCGTCGACCAACGGCGTGTCGATCGGCGTGTCGTGCTTCGGCGTCGTGCCAGCGACGTCGGCATCGGGGCCGATCAAGGCATGTTCCCTCCCGTCGGGCCAGACGATCTGGAAGTCGTCGGCCTCGAGGGCGACGTCGGATTCCTCGTTCACGGAGATGTCGACCTGATCAGCGGTGAACATGACCGGCGAGTCATCGCGGGGCTCATCGAGTGCTACGACCGGTGCTGGCTCGGCGAGCAACGCATCGAGCGTAGGTGGAGCAAGAGGAACTGGCGGCGCAACGTCGGCGGCGCCGAGCGTCGGTTCATCTGCGGGAACCGTCGGGGCGGCCAGCGTCGCATTCGACGCAACCGGGTCGAAGGAATCATCGAGAATCGACTGCAACATCGACTCGTCGAGAGCGTGCAGGGGCGCCGGCTCATCGAGAAGGTCGCGCCCGAGCGGTTGGTTCCACTCGATCTGCACGCCGTCATCGAAGTCATCGGGCAGACCAGTCAGACCAGGTAGACCCGGCAGATCGCTCGTGACCGACGCGTCGATCTGTGCGACCTCGCCGACCGGAGCCAGTTGAGCCGGGACATGGTGGCGCTGATCGGACGGGGCCACGAACCACCGGTGAACGCCAGAGGCGTGGTGGCGGTAGGCGGTCAAGGTGATCGAGCTCGTGACCGCGTTGGCGACGGTGGTCACCACGTCGTCGGTCGCAATTTCGAGAAGGACCATCACTGCATCGCGGTCGACGGATGGGTCGCGATCGAACAGCCGGCCGAGATTCTCGACGTTGCCAACCCGGATGACACCGCGTTCGATCTGCGCGGGTCCAATCACGTCAGCCTCGATCAGGCGCTCACAAAGCGACGGGTCGCCAGTGCGGACCGCGTAGTACGCGTTGCCGCAGTCGAGGTACACGCGAATGCTCGGCTGTGTCTGGAAGACGATCTCGCCGGTGAATTGCTGGGCCCGCGCAGTATCGAGCACGCGCCATCCTGTGTGCTCTCCGGCGGCAGCCAGCGCGTCGAGCGTTGCAGCTGCGCCCATTGAAGTGTTGATCGATGAGGACATGTCAGGCCACCCCGGCCCCGCTCGTGACGAGCGCATTGGTTTCGATGTGTGTGAGGAGCGTGATCAGAATCTCAACAACAACTTCTCGACCGGAATCTGAGTCGTTGAGTTGGCAGGGAACGACCGGCTGACTGTCGGAGGCGCCGAGTGACCGCGCAACGCTCCGAGCAGCGTCAGGGTCGTCGCATCGATTGACCGCGATGACGGCCGGAACCTGCAAGTCGGCGAGCAACGAACGGAGTTCGACGCCGGCCGGTGCATGAGTCGCGGGCGCTTCCGCATCGAGAACGAACGCAACGATGTCGACATCGCCCTTGAGAATGTTGGTCATGAACCGGAACCGTGGTTGACCCGGGGTTCCGAACAACAGGAGCCGAACATCATCGTCGTCGATGGCATAGGTCCCGAAGTCCATCGCGACCGTGGTGTGCGCCTTGACCGCCGCTTCGTCGCCACTGGTGACGACATCGGTCGAGATGACCTGTGTCTGCGACACCGACTGGATCAACGACGTCTTTCCGGCAGCGTAGGGCCCGGTGACGAGGATCTTGAACGTGTGATCGGACATCATTGATCGCCAGCGAGCCAGAAGGCCTTGGCCTGTACGAACTGACGCATCGACTGTTGATCGACGCGGCGAGTGGTCAGCAGGGCGAGCACGCGAGTCGAGCCGAGTGGCCAGAGCAGCAACAGGCCTTCGTCGTGGTCGATGACCAACTGGCGGAGCTCGGAGCCGCCGCCCATCGCAGCAAGCTGGTGGGCAAGCCCCATGCCTGCGGCGAGAATGGCTGCGTGCGCAGCTGAGTTCGGCATTCCTGCGCTGCGAGCGACCGCGAAGCCGTCGACCGAGGCGAGGAGCGCACCGTTGACGCCATCAACGGCAGCGGTCAGTTCGTCGAGAATGATCGCAAGCGGGGGTGCTGTCGCCGACGCGCCGTCGCCAGTGGCGACCGGCGGAGGGGCGAGCGGTGCAGTTGCTGGGGGCGTCGCGCCGCCTGCGGCAGGGGTGACCGGAATCATCGGAATTCGCTGAGTCATCTCGGCGACACCTCCTCCATTCCTCGTCTTGACCGCGTCCATACGTAGGTATCGGTCCGAACCGCTCGCGGCTTGAACAAGAGCTTCAGCTTTGTCACGCCCGGACGCTCCTCTTGCAATTTTCGTGAGGTTCTTGCCGACAGTGGCTGCAGCAACCTCACGAAAATCGATCCGATGACGGAGCTTGGCGATCGAACAGGACGGCGATTTTCACGCTAGCGTGGAGGACGGAAGGCTGCCAGAGCGGACGAATGGGACGGCCTCGAAAGCCGTTGAAGTCTTTCAGGCTTCCGTGGGTTCGAATCCCACGCCTTCCGCCATTACGTCCACGGGCGTCCATGGAAATCCACGAAGAGCCTGCTGAGCAGGGGAAACGTGAATCG
>CAXMZV010000120.1:0-9373 GCA_964199985.1 Candidatus Ilumatobacter isfjordensis
TCGACGCGAACCGCCCGGACGTTCGACCGCAACGGCTACGTCGTCGTGCAGCGGGGCGGCCGATACGACGTGTTTGCTCGGGTGATCGCTCGCCAGATGTGGCGTCGCCTGGCGCGGCGACGCCCGTCGAGCACGGCGACGCTCGAGATCTGGAACGGCGTGCCCTGGTTCGGCCCGCTCTGGGCGCCGCAGCGTCGAGTTGTGTGGATGCATCACGTCCACCGCGACATGTGGGCCGACGTCCTGCCCGAACCGCTCGCCGCCGCCGGCCGTTTCCTCGAGACTCGATTCGCTCCAATGTTCTACAAGCGGAGCACGTTTGCCACGTTGTCCGAGTCCTCTGCAGACGAGATCGAGGGGATCGGTATCGATCGATCGCAACTGACCGTGATCCCACCCGGGGTTCACGAGCGATACACGCCGGACGAGACCGAACGGAGCCTCGTGCCCGAGGTCGTCATCGTTGGGCGGCTCGCACCGGTCAAGCGTCAACGCCTCGCTCTGTGCGCGCTGGCTGTGGCCCGGTCCCGAATCCCCGACCTTCGTGTCCGCCTGATCGGAGAAGGGCCGGATCGGCCGCAGATCGAGGCGTGGATCGCCGACCACGACGCAGCCGGCTGGGTCACCCTGAGCGGGCGTGTCAGCGACGACGAACTCGTACAGGCGTACCGGTCAGCGTGGCTCGTCGTCAGCGCGTCGCACGCTGAGGGGTGGGGCATGTCGCTCACCGAAGGGGCAGCATGCGGCACGCCGTGTGTCGCCACGGACATCGCAGGCCATCGCGGCGCTGCGGTGCATGGCACAACCGGGTTGCTCGTCGCTGACCGCGACGGACTCGGCACGGCGATTGCCGATCTCATCGACGACACCGAACGGCGACGTGGCATGGGTGCGGCCGCAATTGACCACGCCGCGGGTCTGTCGTGGACGGCAGTCGCGGCGCGTCAACTCGATGTGCTCTGCGCGGCAGTTGCGGCTGCCTCGCGATAGGCCCGCCGTCGGCGGCGCAGGCTGAACAGGTCGGCCAGGCCCCAGTACGTGACGAGTGTGAAGGCCTCGAACACGATGCCGCGGTGCATCTTGGAGCTGCCGGCGACCCGATCGCGGAACTGGATGGGCACCTCCACCACACTGAGGCCCTTGCGCACCGTCCGGTAGGTCATCTCGACTTGGAATCCGTAGCCGCCGGCCTGAATGCCATCGAGACTGATTGCCCGCAGTGTGTCTGTCCGGTACACCCGATACCCGGCGGTTGCGTCATTGATCGCCAGGCCGAGCATGATCGCTGCGTAGCGGTTGCCCCATCGTGACAACCACAGTCGATGTCGCGGCCAGCCGACGACCGAACCACCAGGCACGTACCGGGAGCCGATCACGACGCCGAAGCCGAGATCAGCCACAGCGAGCATCGCGGGCAGAGCGGCCGGGTCGTGTGAGAGGTCGGCGTCGATCTCGACCACCAAGTCGTACCCCTCGGCGAGCGCGAGACCGAAGCCGTGCACATAGGCCGAGCCGAGTCCGAGCCGCTGCTCACGCTCGACGAGGCGCACGTTGGGATGCGTCGCCGCCACTGATCGAACGAGCGAGCGAGTGGCATCAGTGGACACGTCGTCAACGACGACGACATCGGCATCAGGCACGTGAACGTCGAGGCCGTCAAGCAGCGTGGCGATGTTGTCGGCCTCGTTGTGTGTCGGAACGACGATCAACGTCTTCGACATCGGATGCTCAGCGATCTCGACGGCTGAACGGCCGAAGCAACCGGTTGATCGCAGCGTCGGACAGCTTGAATCGGCGCTTCACCACGTCGTAGACGGCGAGGGCCTTTTTGTCGAGGTAGATCCCGAAGCGGCGGACTCCATCGTCGGGGCGTGCCCGGTAGTCGGTCGAGTGGGCGATCGGGTCGTCCTCTTCGGTGAAGTAGTAGAGCGCCAGCGATTGGCGAGCGGTGCCCTCGGGGAACCGAAGTGGCTCAGGATGCCCGTGGAACGACGTCTCGTCGGTGGTGAAGAGCAACAGGCGGTTGCCGGTGGGCGCGACGGTCGCCTCGCAGCTGGCCATGTCGGCCGACCACAACTCGAGTTCGCCTCCCCAGTCGGACTGCCATTCGGGGTTGAGATACAGGAGCAGGTTGATGCGGCGGCGCCAGTTGGTGACCTGGTGGTGGGCCGTGAAGTCGGCGTGCACATTGAGGAACCCGTTGCGGTAGCTGCGGTGCAGGCCACCACCGTCGAGACTCGGGTCCGCCTGGAGGTCCGCGAAGCCAGTCAGATCACTCAGCCAGGCCGTGAAGCGATCGCTGGCGAAGACGGCGGCCACTGCACGAACTGTTGGTCCCCAGGCGTCGGTGTCGGTGTTCGAGTACTTCCGCTCATTGAAGTGGAGATAGCTGTTCCAGCCGTCATTCGTCATCTCGTCGAGTTCGGCGTAGATCGCCGAGATCGCATCGGGTCCGACGACGTCGTCCAGCACGATGTGTTGGAACGGTGTCGCAGCGAGGTAACGGGCACGCAGTTCGTCGATGCGTCGCTCAAGGTCGTCGAGATCAATGAGCTGCTGATCAGCCTGCGGCGGTTGGCTCGCGCTGGGGGGCATCACTGCGCACGCTATCGGACGAGTAGCCTCTGCTCCCGCATGACCGAGGCGGAGTACATCGACATCGACGACGCGGCGCGTTTCCGGCGAGCCATGCGCTGGGCGACACTGTGCAGCCTCATCATCCTGCTGTTCCTGCTCTGGGGAATTCCGGTCGATCCGTTCCGGTCAGGTCAGGCCCTCGGCGGGTTCTCGAACTTCTTCGATCTCCAGGCGGAGTCCTTTCTGCGCGGCGAATTGCGGATCGAACCGGGCGAACTCGGCATCGAGGCCTTCGTCGCCCGTGGCAACGAATACACTTACTTTCCGCCTGGTCCAGCACTCTTGCGGCTCCCGATCATCGCCGTCGCCCGCGACGCCTCAGGTGATCTGACCGCACCGTCGATGCTGCTGGCGTGGTTCGTCATCACGATGATGCTCACCCGGTTGATGTGGCTCGTGCGCACGATGTTCGCGACGGACGCCGGCCTCGCCACCGAGGCCGACACCGAAGCGCCAGCTGCCCGGCCGCTCGGCCGCTTCGAACTCATCATGTGGGCATTGCTGCACGTGGCGGTCTGCGGAGGCTCGGTCGTGGTCTTCTTGGCCTCGATGCCCTGGGTGTACCACGAGGTCTACATGTGGGCAATCGCCATTGTTCTCGGTGGTTCGGTCGCCATCATCCGCCTGTGCCAGACCCCGACGACACGCCTTGCGCTGATCCTGGGCGGGTGGGTCCTCGCCGCGGTCCTCGTGCGAGCGACTGCTGGTTGGGCGCTGGGTGCTGCAGCGATTGGACTGGCGGCGTGGTTGTGGCGCGGCGGTTGGGGAGACGAGGGTCGGCGCGTGGCCCGTACCGTGCTCTTGGCTGGCGCGATTCCGTTGGTGATCGGCGTGGCGATCAACTGGGCGAAGTTCCGTCATCCGTACCTCTTTCCGATCGAAGATCAGCTCTACACCTCGGTCAGTCCCCAGCGTCAGCGGGCAATCGCTGCCAACGGTGGAGATCTCGTGTCACTCGAGGTCGTGCCGACCACCTTGATCAACTACTTCCGGCCCGATGGCATCCACTTCGGTCGCGTCTTCCCGTTCATCGGATTCCCGGAGCGTCCGGCCCCCACCTTCGGGTCGGCGACCATCGATCAGTCCTACCGGACCGGTGGTGCCACGGCGTTCATGCCGTTGCTGTGCGTGTTGGGTGTTTGGGGTCTCGTCACGATGGTCCGAACGTCGACCCGCCAGCTGACCCGATCGCTCCGCCTCCCGCTGGCCATCACGATCATCATCGGTGGGCCCGTGGCCATGTGGGCGTACATGGCCTACCGATACGTGGCCGAGTTCGCACCACTGTTGATTCTCGGCTCGGTGATCGGCCTCGCTCAGCTGCTGGGACGATCGCCCAGCTGGTCGGTCAACCGCAAACGCGCCCTCGTGGGGGTGACTGCGGCCATCACGATGTTCAGCGTGGCAGCGAACACCGCTGCCGGGCACTCGCTGTCGGCCACGAACAACCCGGGCGACCGACTCGACACCTACGTGCGCAATCAGATCCGCCTGAGTGATCGGATGGGACATCCGGTCGACGATCGGATCAGCGTCATCGACGCGCTGCCCCTCCCTGAGACCTCGCGACCCGATACCTACCTCGTGGTCGGGGAGTGCGACGCTGCGTATGCCGGGACGGGCGATGACTACTTCCCTTGGGAGGCGTTGTCGCTGCGCGAACGCGTGATCACCATCACGCTCGACGACGACGTCAGCCAGGCCGAGTTCGACCTCGGCACCGTCGGTGACGGAGATTTCACCTCGACGTTCTCTATCGAAATCGACGGTGACCGCTTCCGCACTCACGTCGTGGGGCCGCGCAAGCCGCTGGACTCGGACTGGAACGACTTCGATCGCGCCGAACCGATCGTGCTCGACCTGCTCGTCAGCATCGAGTTCCGGGTCTACTCCCTCGAACCGGCACCGGAGGACGACAAGGTCGCTGCTCCGCACGTCGACTACATCGACGATCGCAATACACAGTCGTTGTTCGAACCAGCACCGTCACCGGGCGGGGGCATCGCGGTCGACATGCAAATAGGTCCACCGTCGGAGCTCTGCAACCTGCTGCTCGAGCGCGCCGAGCAATGATCGCTGAGCCCGCCGCACGACCGGGCCGGCGGCGGTGGCAGCGCAGTGCCTGGACCGGCGGAGCACTCGGCCTGGTCCTGCAATTCTGGATGCTCACCGCCGGCACGTGGAACCTGCTGCGGTGGGAACGCACCGGAGATTTCTACGACGCGCAGGCCCGGTCACTCCTGCACGGCCGCCTGGCGGTCGACGAGCGCATCTTGGGCATCGAATCCTTCGCCCGCGACGGCGAGACGTACATGTACTTCGGGCCGGTGCCAGCGCTGCTTCGGATTCCCGTGATCGCCCTGACCAACCGGCTCGATGGTCGCTTGAGCGCGTTGTCGATGTTGCTCGCGCTCACACTGATTCTCGGTGCGATCGTCGCCCTCGGATGGCGGCTTCGTGAACTGATCCGCGGAGATCGGTCCGTGGGCCGGGCCGAGGCGGCCAGTGCGTTCCTCGTCGGCTTCGGCGCCATTGGCGCCAGCAGTCTCGTGTTCGCTGCCTCGCGAACGTGGGTGTACCACGAGGCGATCATGTGGGGCGTCGCGCTGACGCTGTGGAGCTGGATCGCGCTGTTGCGATGGCTGCACCACGAAGGTCGTTGGTGGCTCGCGGCTGCGACGGGGCTCGCCGCGTTGGCGATGCTCACCCGGCCATCGGTCGGCGGAGCCGCGGTCGCCGCCCTCGGATGGGTTGTGGTGCGACGGGCAGCAGGTGTGCGGAACGCGATCCGTCCGTTGACGGTGGCAGTGGTGGCCATGTTGGCCCCGGTGCTGGCCTACGCCGCCGTCAACTGGCTGAAGTTCCGGCAGCTCTTCTCGGTGCCGTTCGACCAGCAAGGGTTCACACTGGTCGACCCGCAGCGTCAGGCGATGCTGGAGGCCAACAACGGCAACTACTTCAGTCCAGCGAACGTGCCAACGAACCTGGCGCACTATCTGCGGCCGGACGCGCCTCGCCTCGGCACCCGTTGGCCGTTTGTCCACTTCAGCCCGAGCGACTTCACCATCGGCGACCGGACCTATGACCTGATCGACGCCACCGCCGGCGTTCCCGTTGTGATGCCGCTCTCCATCGTCGCCGCCGTGTTCGCCTGCTGGGCGATCGGATGGGGTCGTCGCGTCGAGTTCGACGCCGTGCGGCCGCTGCTCGCCGGGGGAGTGATCGGCACGTTCCCGGTGCTCGGCATCGCGTACATCGCCAACCGCTATCACAGTGACTTCCTACCGCTCGTCCTCCTGCTGATCTTGGTGGCCGTCCCGGTCGCGTTCGACCTCGCTGAGCGGCGCTCGGTGTCGCGCCGGGTCGTCGTGGTCGTCTTATCGGTACTCACGCTGCTTGGCACGCTCGCGAACGTTCCGTTGGCCTACACCTACCAACGGGCATACTCGCCGAACGCAGGCCCCGATCGATTGGCGGCCTACGTCGATGCACAACGAGCCGTGGCATCGGCGGTGGGCGAGGGTCGCGGAGACGTCAGCATCGGCGACGAGCTTCCGAGCGGCGGGCGATTGGACGACGTCTTCATTGTCGGGGAATGCGACGCGTTGTATTGGAGCGACGGCCTGCCGACCAATGCCGTGAAACTCTCGAACTGGAACGGCGTCGAACGACAGAACGGTGTCATTTCGGGCACGATCCGGTTCGCCGAAGCCAGCGGGGTGCAACGCACCCTGCTCGTGACGACGTCCGACGGCGACAAGACGGTTCAGCTTCCCGCCCGAATCGACGCGGTGACCGTCGACCGGTCGGGACAACCCGCCTTTGTTGTGATCGACCACGACAGAGGAGTGTTCAACTTTGGCATCGGCGAGTTCGTTGGCCCCGATGTTGCACTTCCGATTGGCTCGACGCTCTCGTTCGGCGTCATCGTCGACCCGCGTGTCGGCATCTTCGAGGTCACGGTCGACGGCCAGGTCGTCGTCACCTCAGGCTATTTTGGCGGCGATCGCATTCTGGTCGCCACGGAGAGCGACGCAGCGGTCACGATCGACGCGGAGCCGGTGACGACCCCCGTGTGCGAACGGCTGCTGAGAGATGCTCAGGACACTGGTACGGGTCGGTAACATCGCCTCCGTGACGAACACCGAACCCCGTATCGGCATCCTGGTTGTTGCCTACAACGCCGAGCAGCACTTGGCGAAGACACTCGACCGGATCCCTGAAGACTTCATCGGCCAGATCGAGGAAGTGTTCGTCTGCGACGATGCCAGCTCAGACGACACGTACGGCGCCGGAGTGAAGTATCAGGAGAGCGGACGGGGGCTGCCGCTACGGGTCGTGCGTCATCCGGTCAACCTTGGCTATGGCGGCAATCAGAAGTACGGCTACCGCTGGGCGAAGGAGGAGGGACTCGACATCGTCGTCATGCTGCACGCTGACGGCCAGTACGCCCCGGAGCATCTGCCCGACATGATCGCACCCATCGCCGCCGGCGAGGCCGACGCTGTATTCGGGTCGCGAATGATGGAGCGCGGCACCGCACTCGACGGTGGGATGCCGAAGTACAAGTACCTCGGCAATCGAGTGCTGACCACGTGGCAGAACACGATGGCCGGCACCCAGCTCACCGAATGGCACAGCGGGTACCGCGCGTACTCGGTCGAGGCGTTGTCCCAGGTGCCGTTCCAGGAGAACTCCGACGGCTTCGACTTCGATACCGAGATCATCGTCCAGATGATCGAGTCGGGTGCACGTATCGCTGAAGTCCCGATTCCGACTTATTACGGCGACGAGATCTGCCATGTCAACGGCATGCAGTACGCCTGGGACGTTTCGAAGCTGGTCGGCCGGTATCGGATGCACAAGATGGGGTTCGGCACCGGCAAGTTGGCCTTTGCGTCCGACTCCTACGAGATGAAGCCCGACCCCGAGTCGTCGCACGGCAAACTCCTCAACTGGCTGGCGAATCGCGAGCCGCTCAAGGTCCTCGACCTGGGGTGCTCGGACGGTTCGCTCGGCCAGCGAATTGGTTCGCTCGGCCACCACGTCACCGGCGTCGACGTGGAGCAGTTGCCCGGTGTCGCCGATCGAGTCGACGTTTTCATCCTCGCCGACCTCGACCAGGGCATCCCCGACACGATCGATGGCACCTTCGACCTGATCCTGTGTGCGGACGTCATCGAACACGTTCGCCGGCCTGATCAGCTGTTGCGTGATGCGCAACGGCTGCTGGCACCGGGCGGCTCACTGATCGCCAGCATCCCGAACTTCGGGCACTGGTATCCCCGAACACGAACCGCGTTCGGTCTGTTCGACTACGACCGTCGAGGCATCCTGGACAACACCCACATCCGGTTCTTCACGCGGCGCAGCTTTGAGCGGCTGGCGCGTGACTGCGGCTACACGGCCGTGCAGCGCGCCGCCACCGGACTCCCGTTCGACGTGACGAATCGCGGCGCGGGTGACACTGCTCCTGCATCGCGGTTCAGCCTCGTCGGGACCATCGATCGGGCCACCGTCAGGTTGCGTCCCCAGCTGTTTGGTTATCAATTCCTGTACGAACTGACTCCGACACCCTGAACGCCGACGCGGCGACCAGGAAGACGGCGGTCAACATCGCGCCGTGAAGGTGATCGAAGGTCGCCGTCCAGCCGGCGTTCGGGAACGGAGCGTCACGACGCTCGATGACCACAACCGTTGCGGAGGCCACGACGGCCAAGAGGGTGCCCGCCGCAGCCAAGACTGGTCGACCCCAGCCGCGAGAGCGGAGCGCAGCGTCGGTGCCACCGGCGATGAGCGCCACCACGCCCCAGAGGGGTGCCACGAGGACCGCGACGGCGGCTGCCAGGAGGACGGGGAAGAGCCAGCCGGGGCCTGTTGACCGGGCCGCTTCGGCGACTTCGAGCGAACGGGCCGGTGCTCCGTCCTTCCGACGCCTGGCCCCGACGATGAGCACGAGGACGAGTCCGACGATCGCGACGGCGGAGACAGCAAGCCCAACGGTGACCGCACGTTGTGCCGTCCAGCTCAACGTCACGCGTTGTGGCGCCGAGGTCGGTTCGATCCACCAGCCGTTGAAGCCGCCGTCGACGATGCTGGGGTCGCCCAGATCGCCCGCTTCGCCATCGGCTGCCCACGCAACGTTGTGGCCCATTCCGAGCACCAGCCAGCAACCGTCGGGACAGTCGACTTCGACAACATGTCGACGATCACCTTCCGAGAGCACGCGCACTGTCCCAGCGGCTGAGGGCTCTGATTGCTGGCGTGGTGTCGACAGGACCACTCGGTCGACGGTGAGCGGGTCGTCCACCGGCACCGCCACAATCCGATGCTCACCAGCGGACAGGTTGAGCAGGCCGTCGCAGGACCTGGCGGGCACGGCCTCCCCGGCGATCAACGCCGCCGCGGAGGTTTCGAACGCCAGGTTGATTGCAGCGTCGTCCCCCTCGAGCCCGGCGAGCGCACATGTTGACGCAACGGTGCGATCGTCAAGGGCTGTCGACGCGTCAATTCCGTCGGTACCGGAGAGTTCTGCGATGCCGGCTGGCATCGTGATCGTGTCGCCATAGCGTCGCTCGATTACGATTGACGGAGCGATCTGCGAGATCGTGATGGTGAGGGGCTCGCCGACGGCACCCATCGCATCGGCCAGTTCGATTCGGCTCCATCCATCTGAGTCGGGCGACGGGACCGGCACAGTTACCTCGGCGTCCGCGCTCGACACGACGACCTCGGT
>CAXMZV010000121.1:0-9294 GCA_964199985.1 Candidatus Ilumatobacter isfjordensis
ATGAAGATGTCGTCGTCGCCACTGGTCTCGATGACCTTGACCAGCTCGTCGCCGTCCTTCAGGTTGATGGCGATCAAGCCGTCACGACGGCTCTTGTCGTACTCAGTGAACGTGGTCTTCTTGACCGTGCCCTTCTTGGTGGCGAAGAACAGGTAGCGGTCAACGCCGAACTCGCGAGTGTCGATGATCGCCTCGACGCGCTCGCCCGGAATCAGCGGCAGCAGGTTGACGATCGGCATGCCCTTCGCCGTGCGCTCGCGCTCAGGAATCTCGAGTGCACGCAGGCGATAGACCTTGCCCAGGTTCGAGAAGAACAGCAGGTGCGCGTGCGCGGTGGTGAAGATGACGTGGCGCACGATGTCGTCGAGTTTGAGCTTGCCACCCGACACGCCACGGCCGCCGCGGCCCTGCGTCTTGAACGAGCCGGCCGGCACCGCCTTGACGTACTGGGCCTCGGTCATCACGATGACGAGTTCCTTGTCGTCGGTGAGGTCCTCGATCGACATGTCGCCGTCGTCGTAGGTCAGCTCGCACACGCGATCGGTGGCGAACTTGTCGCGGATCACGGTGATCTCCTCCTTGATCACGGTGTTGAGCCGTTCAGGATCGTCGAGGATCTCTTGCAGATCGATGATCTTGAGACGCAGCTCGTCGAGTTCGGTCTGGAGGTCGATCCGCGACAGCCGGGTGAGCTGACGGAGCTGCATGTCCAAGATGTCGTTGGCCTGGATCTCGGAGAACTCGAACGGTGCCGCCATCAGGCCGTCACGAGCAATGGCGACGTCGTCGCTGGCCCGGATGAGCTTGATGATTTCATCGATGACATCGAGGGCCTTGATGCGTCCCTCAAGGATGTGCTCGCGATGGCGGGCCTTCTTCAACCGGTTCTCGGTGCGCCGAGTGATGACCTCGACCTGGTGCTCGACGTAGGCGACGAGCGCATCGCGCAGGTTGATCTGCTTCGGCACACCCTTGACGAGGGCCACCATGTTGATCGAGAAGGTCGACTGCAACTGGGTGAGCTTGAACAGGTTGTTCATCACCACGTTGGCGTTGCCGTCGCGCTTGAGGCTGATGATCAGCTCGGTCTTGCCACCGTTGGAGCCGTCGTTGACGTCAGCGATGCCTTCGAGGTCGCCGTTGTCGACCAACTGCTGGATGCGAGCCGCAATGGCCGAGCACGAGGTTTGGTACGGCAGTTCGGTGACGACGATCTCGTACCGACCGTTCTTGGCTTCTTCGATTGAGGCCTTGGCACGAGTCTTTACCGAACCACGGCCGGTGCGATACGCGTCCATGATGCCGGCCTTGCCGAGGATCTGGCCGCCGGTCGGGAAGTCGGGACCCTTGACGAACTCCATGAGGTCGTCGGGCGTCGACTCGGGGTTGTCGATGAGGTGCACGACCGCGTCGATGACCTCACCGAGGTTGTGTGGCGGGATGTTTGTCGCCATCCCGACGGCAATGCCCTGGCTGCCGTTGACCAGCAGGTTCGGGAACCGCGCCGGGAGCACGAGTGGTTCTTCGGTGGTCCCGTCGTAGTTCGGGATCATGTCGACGGTGTCTTCGTCGATGCCGGCGAGCAGCTCCATCGCGAGCGGGTCGAGGCGACACTCGGTGTAGCGCGAGGCGGCCGGACCGAAGTCGGGTGAGCCGTAGTTGCCGTGGAAGTCGATCAGCGGGTGGCGCAACGAAAACGGCTGGGCCATACGCACGAGTGCGGCATAGATCGCGGAGTCGCCGTGCGGGTGGAAGCGCGCCATGGTGTCGCCGGCGACGCGGGCGCACTTGACGTGGCCGCGATCCGGGCGAAAACCCTGCTCTTCCATGTCCCAGATGATCCGGCGGTGCACCGGTTTCAGGCCGTCACGAACGTCTGGCAGGGCGCGCGACATGATGACCGACATCGCGTACTCGAGGAACGAGCTCTCCATTTCGTCATTGAGCGCGATCGGCTGGATCGAACCGCCGGGTGGTGTGTCGTCAGTTGTGTCAGTCATGAGTCAGTCTCTTCAGAAGTCGGAGCGAGGATCAGAAGTCGAGGTTCTGGACGTCGCGGGCGTTCTTGACGATGAATTCGCGGCGACTCGGTACGTCATCGCCCATGAGCACCGACGTGATGTGGTCGGCCTCGGCGGCCTCGTCGACCGTGACCTGCAGCAGCGTGCGGGTGCTCGCGTCCATCGTGGTGGCGCGGTGCTCTTCCCAGTCCATCTCACCCAGACCCTTGAGGCGCTGGAACTGCTTCTTGTGGTTCGGGCGTGCAGCGAGGAAGGCGTCCTTGGCGGCATCGTCCTTCAGGTAGATCTTCTCCTTGCCGATCTCGGTGGAGTAGAGCGGCGGCTGCGCGATGTAGCAGTAGCCGGCCTCGACCATCTCACGCATCTGGCGGAAGAAGAAGGTGAGCAGCAGCGTGCGGATGTGGCTGCCATCGACGTCGGCATCTGCCAAGCAGATCACCTTGTGATAGCGGCACTTCTCGACGTCGAACTCGTCACCGACGCCGGCACCGATCGCCGTGATCAACGCCTGGATCTCGTTGTTCTTCAGCATCTTGTCGATGCGTGCCCGCTCGACGTTGAGGATCTTGCCGCGGATCGGGAGAATTGCCTGCGTACGCGGGTCGCGTGCATCAACAGCCGTGCCTCCGGCGGAGTCGCCCTCGACGATCATGATCTCGGACTCGTCGGCGTTCTTCGACGAGCAGTCCTTCAACTTGTCGGGCATCCCCGCGCCGGACAGCGCCGTCTTGCGCCGGATGGCGTTGCGCGCGTTCTTCGCGGCAGCGCGAGCCTGAGCCGCTGAGAGGCCCTTCTTGACCATCCTGTTGGCTTCGGCGGGGTTCTCGTCCATCCACTCGACCAGGCGGGCGTAGGTGGCCTTCTGGACGAACGAGCGAGCCGGCACATTGCCGAGCTTGGCTTTGGTCTGGCCTTCGAACTGCGGCTCGCGGAGCTTGACCGACACGATGGCGGTGATGCCCTCACGGACATCGTCGCCGCTCAGGTTCGGATCCTTGTCCTTGATGAGGTTCTTCTCCTTGCCGTACTTGTTGACCGCAGAAGTGAGGGCTGTCTTGAAGCCCTCGACGTGCATGCCGCCTTCGGTGGTGGAGATGTTGTTCGCATACCCGTGGACACCTTCGTGGTAGCCGGTGTTCCACTGCATGGCGATGTCGAGGGTCATGCCCTCCGCTTCGTCTTCGTCTTCGAATTGACAGACCTTGGAAAACAGGGGCTCCTTCGAGGCGTTCAAGTGCTTGACGAAATCGACGAGGCCACCCTTGTACTGGTACGCGATCTCTTGCTCGCGCTCGGCGCGCTCGTCCTTGAACTCGATGGTGAGGCCCCTGTTCAAGAACGCCATGGTCTGCAGGCGCTCAAGCACCGTGCGGGCAACGAACTCGACGCCCTCGGCCTGGAAGATGATGGGGTCGGGATAGAACGTGACCGACGTACCGGTTTCACGCCCACCCTTGGGCGTCTCGCCGACGATGCTCATCTTGCCTTGCGGCTTGCCGCCGTCGAGATAGGTCTGCTCGTGGCGCTTGCCGGCTCGGTCGATTTGCATGACGAGCTTGGTGGACAGCGCGTTGACAACCGAAACACCCACGCCATGCAGGCCGCCGGAGACCTTGTAGCCCTCGCCACCGAACTTGCCGCCAGCGTGGAGCACGGTGAGCACAACCTCAGCTGCGCTCTTGCCCTTGTGTTCGCCGGACGGGTACGGATCGACAGGGACGCCGCGCCCGTCGTCGTCGACGCGGCATCCGCCATCAGCGAGCAGAGTGATGGTGATCTTGTCGCAATACCCGGCCATTGCTTCATCGACGGAGTTGTCGACGACTTCCCAGATCAGGTGATGCAGGCCCTGCAGGCCAGTGGAGCCGATGTACATGCCCGGGCGCTTGCGAACCGGGTCGAGCCCCTCGAGCACTTGGATCTGGGCGGCGTTGTAGTCGCCGGGCTTGTTGGATGACTTCTTCTTCGCGGGGGGCTGTGCGGTGGATTGCTCGGGCCGTTCGGGAACCTGCTCGGCGGCTGCTTCAGCGGTGTCGTTGGACACTCGTACCTCGATGTCATCGTCGTTGTGGACACGGCGTAAGGCGCCATGTGTTTCGGGGCGATCGGGTCGTCAGGCGTGATACTTCAGATCAGCCGCAAACCCCTTTCGCGAATGGGTTTCAGTGTACCGGAGGGGTGTCACAGAGTTGGGGATTCGCGGCAGCGAATTACCGACATGTCAGAACACACGTTCCCGGTAGAATTTCAGCGTTTTGATGCAGTCGACACGGACGCGAGGACGCTCCCCGCGTGAGGGTGGGCAACGTCTCCGGGACTGCTCAGCGAGGACGCGCGACGCGGACGTCGATACGGCTGACCTGCACGTTTGCCACCTCGGCAAGGCGAGCCGTGATTGTGCCCGAAAGAAACTTCACCTGCGTCGCCCACGCCGAGTCGTCGGCCTCGACGGTCAGCACGCCCTCATCGAGCCGGACCGGACGGACATGGGCCGCCACGTTCTCGCCCACCGCATCAGGCCACTTCCCGAACACCCCGCCGATCTGGATGCGATCGGTCCCGCGCAGCGACTTCATGATCCCGTCGAGCGACGATGTGATTGGGACCAGCTCAGCCATGAACAGACACCGTACCCGCGCCTCGATGCAGACCTGATTGCGTGTCCAGCCAACGGGTGATCAGTCGTCGATGACGACGCCGTCGACGACGCGGAGGATCCGGTCCGCCTTGGCCGCTGACGGAAGTTCAGTGGCGGTCGTGATGATCACCTGGCCGGGTGGGATGTGTTCGAGCAGTGCCGTGGCGCGTCCGTCGTCGAGTTCGGACAACACGTCGTCGAGGACGAGCACCGGAGCGGTGCCGGTCCGTTCCGTCACGAGTTGATGTGCGGCGAGGCGGAGCGCCAACGCCAGGGTGCGCTGTTCGCCCTGGGACGCGTGCGTGCGACTTGGCAGCCCGTTGATCGTGAAGCTCAGTTCATCGCGATGGGGGCCAACGGTCGACACGCCCCGTCGGACGTCGGTCTCACGAACTGACTGCAGCGCAGCGACCAGGCCGATCTGACGCCATCCAGGTTCGTAGGTCAATTCGATGGGGGTCGCGACGCCGGCGAGTTGCTCGTACGCCTCCTGCACCATGGGAGTGACGCGCGAAACGAGCGTCGCTCTCGCGTACCCGAACTGGTCGGCGATCTCGGCGAACTTCTGATCCCACACATCGAGGGTCACCTCGACCTCGTCGCTCAAGCGGCCGGCAGCTTGCTTGAGCAGGGTGTTGCGCTGCTTCACGATGCGGTCGATCTCGAGTCGAATCGCGTCGTACTTCGTGGCAAGCGCGACGAGCGTGTCGTCCATGTAACGACGTCGATCGCCGGGCCCGCCCTTGACCAAGATGAGATCGTCTGGCGAAAAGACAGTGACGCGCACCGATCCCAACAGATCGCGAACACGGACCAACTTCTGCCTGTTGACCTGCACGCGGTTGCGTCCGGCCGCTACCAGCTCGGTCTCGATGAGCGTCTCGCGTCCGTCGTCGTGTCGCACGGTCGCACGGATGATTGCCTGCTCGGCACCGGCCTTGACCAGGGCATCATTGGGTGCGCCCCGGAAACTCGACAGTGTCGCGAGATACGCGAGTGACTCCGCGAGGTTGGTCTTGCCGTGCCCGTTGCCGCCGATAATTGCCGTCGTCCCCGAGGTCAGATCGAACGACCCGGACGAATAGTTTCGAAAGTCGATCAACTCGAGGTGTTCGACGATCACGCAGCAAAGAGTACGCCGCGTTCACCAGGCAACCATGGTGAACCCCGGCAGCCGTGTGAGTCAGGGACCAGCCGAACAGACGTGACCCCACCGTCGAGAGGTGAGCAGCAGACTGCCCTGAGACAGCGAGGTGAGCGCAGCGAACTTCGAGCGTCGAAGAATTACGGAACGCGGACGGGCATCAACAGGTACAGGTAGTCGTCCTGACCGGCGCCGCGAAGGACTGCGGGCTTCATGGGGTCCATCGTTGCGAGCGTGACGTCGTCGGCGTCGATCGCGTCGATGCCGGCGAGCAGGTAGTCCGGGTTGAACGCCACAGTCATCTCGGCGCCGTCGTACTGCGCATCGATCTCTTCGACAGCGTTGCCGACGTCCTGGGTGATCGCCGTCAGCTGCACGGTGTCACCACCGAGAGTCATGCGCACCGGCGTCGAGTCCTGAGCGAGGATCTTCACGCGGCGGATCGCTTCGATCATCGCGGGCTTGCTGACAGTCAGCAGGTTCGGGTAGCTCGACGGCAGCAGGTTGCGATAGTTCGGGAACTCTCCCTCGATCAGGCGAGTACTCAGCCGAGTCGTTCCGGCTTCGAAGGTCGCTTCACGTTCGCCGAGGCGCACAGTCAGTGTCTCTTCGTTGCCCAGCAACCGCTGCAGCTCGGACAGTGCCCGGCCGGGAATCAGCACCTTCTGGCCAGAACCGAGCATCGAGGATTCGGGAAGATCGCGCACCGCGAGTCGGTACGAGTCGGTTGCCACCATCCGCAATCCGTCGTCCTCGGCGGCGAGGAGCACACCGGTCAGCACGGCTCGGGCATCGTCGGTCGATGCTGCACGCACAACTTGGCGGAGCGCATCGGCCATGTCTGCTGCCGGCAGGGTCACGGCGTCAGCCGAGGGTTCGGACTGTGCCGGGTAGTCGTCGAGGGAGAGCGGGCGCACCGAGAATTGTGAGCGCCCGGCACTGATCGACATCTCGGAACCGCCGTCTCCTGACGCGGACGAGTCAGCGAGATCGACCTCGACGGCACCAGCGGGAAGGGCCTTGACAATGTCGCCGACGAGGCGAGCAGGAACCACGGCGGCACCGTCACGTTCGCCACCGACTTCGACGGTGAGACGGATGGTCAGCTCGAGATCGGTACCGGTGATGGTCAGCGTGTCGCCGGCCACTTCCATCCGGACGCCGGCGAGAACCGGGAGGGTGCCGGTGCGGTTGGTGGCTGCGCGACCAGCCGAGCCAACAGCATCGGCAAGGACGTCACGTTCGCAACGAAACTTCACAGTGGGCACTTCTCCTCATGAAGGGATGTTTCACAGAACAATGTCAGTAGTAGGTGCTGTGGATTGGGGACAACACAGCGTTGTTGCAGCGTAGAGGGCGTACGGGCGCACACAGGTGATGGCACCGTGATGCACAGGTCGCGGCTTACACGCGTGTGGTCCAGTGGACAACGGCGCGTTGTCCCCTTTTCTGGTGCAACTTGCGCGCTGGCGCGTCCCCCGCGAATCGGCAGTTGTCCACCGATATTCGCGCGGAGCCGTTGTGCGTTCGCGCGATGCGTGACTGTCCCGCAGGCATGACCACGTGCAGACTGGGCCATCACGTCATGCCTTCAACTGTTGCTGCAGGTCGGTGACTTGATCGTAGATCTGCTTGCGTTCGCTCATTAGCCGTTGGATCTTCTCGTTGGCGTGGATGACGGTGGTGTGATCGCGACCCCCGAACAGTCGGGCGATTGCCGGATAGCTGAGGTCAGTACCTTCACGGAACACATACATCGCGATTTGTCGCGCAGTGACGAGTGGGCGCTGCCGGCTTTTGCCCTTGAGCGCTTCGACCTCGAACTTGAGAATGCCAGCGATCTCGGCCAGCAATTCCTCGTCAGTGCGGTGCTTGGGCTTGGTGTCGACCATCAAGTCGGCCAACTGGGTCTGTGCAAGCTCGGTGGTGATGGGTTGGCCGCTCAAGCTGGCATAGGCAGTGACTCGAATCAACGCGCCTTCGAGTTCGCGAATGTTGGTCGCAATGTTGGTGGCAATGAAGTCGAGGGTCTCGTTCGGCACCTCGACGCGGTCGCGCTCAGCCTTGTTCCGCAGAATGGCAGTACGGGTCTCGAGGTCGGGCAACTGAATGTCGGTGAGCAGGCCCCACTTGAAGCGACCGCGAAGCCGTTCCTCCAGCGTGGGAATCGCGTCAGGCATGCGGTCGGAGCTGATGACGATTTGCTTGTTCGCGCCGTGCAGCGCGTTGAAGGTGTGGAAGAACTCCTCCTGGAGTCCTTCCTTGCCGGCAATGAACTGAATGTCGTCGATGAGGAGCACATCGATGTCGCGGTAACGACGCCGCAGCGCGTTGGTGGTGTTCTGACGAATCGACTCGACGTACTCGTTCATGAACGTCTCAGTCGACACGTACCGGACTTCGTGGTGCTGATAGTTGTCGTGAACGTAGTGACCAATTGCGTGCAGCAAGTGGGTCTTACCGAGACCAGCCGAGCCGTAGATGAACAGCGGATTGTATGATCTACCAGGTGTTTCAGCGACTCGCAGGGCAGCGGCCAAAGCGAACTGGTTGGATGCTCCCTTCACGAAATCGTCGAAGGTGTAGCGCGGATTGAGCCCGGCTTCGCCGACTCGGTCGTCGTTCGTCGACGAGCCGTTCATGCTCGTCGACTCAATTCCCCCCGCACTCATCGGGACAGAGGACGACTCAGGTGTCGGAGAAGTCGCGCGTGAAAACGGATCCGATTCGATGAGATCCGGAATTTCCGCGGCGGCGGCGCTCGCGGCAACTTCGATATCGATGGTGCGATGCCCTTGGTTGGCCTCGTCGAGTGCATCGGTCACCAACGAGAGGTAACGAGTCAAGATCCGGTCGCGGACATACGCGCTCGGCGCGAGCAGTCGCAATGTGTCCGGACCAGCCTCGAGCGGTACAACGTCCTGAAACGTCGAGAACCACACGGATTCGGCGAGTTGAGAGCGCAGAAACAAGGTGACTTGTGTCCAGACGTCTTCGGCGTCACTCACCTGCTATCACTCATTGCACATTCCTGACCGGCGTCCCTTGTTGGCGGATCGTCCACATAGTTATCCACAAGATGTGGAAATGTCTACGATCGGTGACGAGCATTCGACCATAGCAGCTCAGAAACGACATGAAAACACGAGAGAAATCATCCTCTGACCAGGGATTTTGCGGGCCAGCACGGACTGTGGACAAACAACAGGCATGTCTTTTGGTGTCGGTTGTGGGTGACCAGTGCACAATCCGGTGGAGAACCACCCCGCGCATTGGATCGGTGATGCTGCGACACCGAAATCGGAGCATCTCGATCGAACGTCGCGGGGTGGTTCTCGGGATGGTTGACGCGATGGTTGGGAGTAGCGCCTCTCGCGCCGTAGCATTGTCGGGTCAGTCCGCGACTCGACATGGTCACCCCATTTGGTGGCTCGTCGATGTCACCTTGCGGAGCTTGGCTCGAAACGTCCGAAAGAGATTGTCGTGAAGCG
>CAXMZV010000122.1:0-9285 GCA_964199985.1 Candidatus Ilumatobacter isfjordensis
CAACAGCGAGGTCGTACCCCCACAAGAGCAGTGGGTGAACAGCGGCCCGTTCTGACCCCTGAGCGCTTCAACCGTTACGGGCGGCGAAGCACAGAGCCGGCGTGTCGGGCGGTGCGCTGGCCCTCGACAAACGCAACGACACCGTTGACCGCGACGGCGTCGATGCCGCCGGCGTAGACGGTCGGGGCGGCGAACGAGGAGTTGTCTCGAATGCCGTCGAGGTCGAACACGACGAGGTCGGCAGCGTTGCCAACACGAAGTTCACCCCGGTCTCGAAGACCGAGGCGCGATGCAGGGAGTCCCGTGAGCCGACGGACTCCGTCTTCGAGTGTGAGCACCTGTTCATCGCGTACGTAGTGACCCAGGAATCGGGCGACCCAGTTGTAGCCGAGCACCCCCATCATCTGACCCTGGAGCGGGCCATCGTTGGCGAGCGCCATCGTGTCGGACTCCACCGCACACAGCGGATGTTCGAGTGCCACCCTGTTGTCTTCCTCGGCGAAGGCCTGGCCGGTCAGCATCAAGCCCTTGAATCGTTCACCCTCGTCGAGCAGCAGGTCGAACAACGCGTCCCAGCCGCTGTCGGCGTTCCGACTCTCGGCAATGTCGGCGATCGCCTGGCCGACGAGATCCCGATTGGTGGAACTCGTGAGCAGACGGATTCGATCCCACCGTTCCTCGACGACGAGTTGCCACATCGGCAACGGGTTGTGACGCAACCGCCGGCGTCCGTCCTTCGTGCGGAAGAGCGCCAGCAACTCCTCGGTCGAGAGGCCCGCTGACCACGACGGCAACATCGCGTTCGCCGATGTGTGATTCCAGTTGGTCGGCATCATGTCCATGGCGACGTCGAGGCCTTCTTCGCGGGACCATTCGATCATCTGGAGCGTGTTGTGCATCGCCCGGTCGGGACGGCCGTACTTGGGGTTGACGTGGGAGATCTGCAGTCGCACGCCGCTCTCGCGGGCGACGTCGAGCGCTTCGCCGAAGCCGACGAAATAGCGGGTGTCGCGGTTGCGGGAGTGTGTGGCGTAGAGCCCGTCGACCGCTGCGACGGCGGAGCACAGCGCCGCCAGTTCGTCGAACGCTGCCGTTTTGCCCGGGTGGTATTCGAGCCCGGTCGTGAAACCGAAGGCGCCCTCCTCCAGCGACTGTTCCAGCAGGGTCACCATGTCAGCGACCTCGTCGTCGGTCGCCGGGCGCGGTTGATCGGGGCCCATCACGGTGTGGCGGAGTGCACCGTGGCCGATCATGCCGACGACGTTGGTGGCTATGTTCGCCTCGTCCATCGCTTGCAGCAGTTCTCCGTAGCTGGTCCAGTCACCCCGGGGCTTCGCACCCATCGCGCCGAAGATGCTTGCTCGGCTCTCGTGGGTGCATGGCCCAAGGCTGATTCCACACTGGCCGATGGCTTCGGTGGTCACGCCCTGGCGGATTTGGCTCTCTGCCCGGGGGTCGATGAGGTGCGACAGGTCCGAGTGCGTGTGGATGTCGATGAATCCCGGGGCGACAACGCGACCGGTGGCATCGATGCTGTGCGCGGCCTCGGCAGCCGACAGGTTGTCGCCGACTGCAACAAAACGGCCATCGGTGATGCCGACGTCGCCGATCCGACCGGGCGCGCCGGTCCCGTCGATGATCAGCCCACTGCGCACCACCAGATCGAAGCTCATGGTTCGCAGACGCTACTTCAGGTCCTCAATCGTCGCCGGGTCTACGCTCGGAATCCGATGGTGTTCACTCGATGACAGAGGACCGGCGCAACAGGAACGTGGCGTGGCTCGCTATCGCAGCGCTCGGTCTTTCCGCCGCGATCACCTGGCTCGTCGTTCGATCCGATCGCCAGGACGAGACCGACGCCGATGCCGGACAACTCACGGAGATTACGTACCGCCGACCCGATGACGTCCCGCCGCTCGATCTGGCGGACTCGACATCGCGCTGGAACCTGTCCAGACCAGCCGGGACGAGCAGCCCGGTTGGTCCGTCGCACGGTGGGCTTGCCATGTCCGACCTCGACATCGACGGAGATCTCGATCTCGTCGTTGCCCGAGGGGCCCTCGAAATCCGTCTGTGGGATGGCACTGCGTTCGGTGAAGCCATAGAGCTCCCCATCGACGATGCCGTCGCGGTCGACGTTGCCGATGTCGACGGCGACTCGTGGCCCGATCTCCTCGTCGCCCGGAGTGGGCCGACCGATGCAATCGTCTGGGGAGGCGACTGGGTCACCACCGCCGCGCTCCCGGAAATGACCGAACTCGAAGGTTCGCAACCGTCGGCTGCTCTGCAGGCCGCCGAGCTCTCCGGCGACGATCGCATCGACGTCATCCGCCTCGGCCGCGGGACCGACCGAGGCGAGCCCGATGTCCTCTGGGTGGCCGATGATGCAGTCGCCCGCTCCTTCTCGAGCACCGAGCTCGGCGCTGACAGCAGGCTTTCGCTGTCCGCGGAGATCTTCGACGCTGACCTGGACGGCCTCAACGACGTGTGGGTCACTCGTGACGTTGGGTGGGACACCGGCCCAGACTCGGTGTACTCGCGTCGAGGCGACCCTGAGGGAGAATTCATCGATGTCGCCGAGAGCCTCGGGGCCGACCTCGCCATCGATGGCATGGGCATCACGGTCGCCGACCTCGACGATGACGCCGTGCTGGATGCGTACCTCTCCGATCTCGGCGACAACGAGGTACTGATCCGCTCCGACGACGTCTACGTGGCCACACTCGAAACAGGTGCAGCGCGCATCCGCGCTCCTGGAGCATCCGAGGCGGTCGTTTCCAGTTCATGGGCGAGCGGTTCGGCCGACATCAATCTCGATGGACGTCTCGATCTCGTGGTCGTCAACGGCGGATTCTCCGACGCCCCGATGCGAAACAAAGTCGCCGGGACCGACGTCTCGATCACCGACCCGCCGTCAATTCTGCTGGGGCTCGGCGACGGACAATTCGTCGACGGCTGGGCCGAGTTGGACTTCGCCTGGAACACATCGGGTCGCGGGTTGACGATTGCGGACATCGATGCTGACGGCGACGATGACTTCGTCGTCCTGTCCGATGACGGGACGTTGCGAGCCTTCGAGAACCTGTCGACGGCGGCGTCAGTGAGTATCTCGGTCTCGGGGTCGTGCGACCTGAGCGGCGCAACGCTCACCGTGATCAACAACGATCGAGTGTTCCAGTCGCTGTTGCGGCGACACACGTACAACGGGGCGCACGCCACCCAAATCTCGGTTGGCGTGACAGGCCCGCAGCTCGACGTGGCCGTGGCATGGCCCGACGGCCGACAGACGACACCGGCGCTGGTCGCAGCGGAGGACGGACGCGAGCACCGCGTGGCGCACTGCCCGGCACGCTGAGCGGGATCTCGAGCAGTCAGCCCGGCACACCCCGATCAAGCTGGGGAGATTGGGACTCCCCGCCGTGATGCTTCGCTGGCTGACTGTGTGCAGAAACATCGGTACTCTCGGGGGGGGTGACCACTCTTGACCTGGCGACAGCGACCACCATGCAACTCCTGATCGCGCTCAAACGGCGCGAGGTGTCGAGTGTCGAACTGCTCGACGGGATGCTCAGCAACATCGAGCGAATGAATCCGGCGGTCAACGCCGTGGTTGCGATGGACATGGAGCGCGCTCGAGCTGAGGCAACTGCGGCTGACAACTCTCGCGCTGCCGGCGACCCCTGCGGCCCGCTGCACGGTCTGCCGATGACGATCAAGGACTGCTACGAGACGCTCGACCTGGTGACAACTGCGGGCGCCCCGGAACTCTCTGAGCACCTGCCGACGCGCGATGCCGACGTGGTGCGGCTGCTCCGTCGAGCAGGCGCGATCGTGTGGGCGAAGACCAACGTTCCGTACAACGCCGGCGACCACCAGACCTACAACGACGTGTACGGCGTCACCAACAATCCGTGGGACCTCACTCGGACGTCGGGCGGATCATCGGGTGGTGCGGCCGTGGCCGTCGCCTGCGGTTTCACCACGGCCGAGATCGGCAGCGACATCGGCAACTCGATCCGTCAACCGGCAGGGCTGAACGGCATTTTCGGGCTCAAGACGACCCGTGGTCTGGTCTCAGGACGCGGCCACATTCCCGCGCCGACGGGCTCGTTGACATCATCAGACCTTGGCGTGTTCGGCCCGCTCGGCCGGTCGTGCGGCGATCTCCGCGTCCTCCTCGAAGTGTTGACCAACTCTGGTTCGGCGTTCGGAGGTGTGCCCGGCGCTGAGCTTCCTCGGTTCGAACAACAGCCCGACATTGCAGACCTGAGGATCGGGGTGTGGTCAGACGATGCAATGGCACCGGTTGACAGCAGTGTGAAGGATCTCGTCGAGGCTGCCGCTCGCCGACTGAGCGACGAGGGTGCAGAAGTCGACAGCGATATCCGACCGGCAATTGCTTCCTCCGATCTGCATCGCAACTACATGCAGTTGCTCAATTCCACGCTGTCGCCGGAAATCCCAGGCGACAAGTGGGATGGACTCGTTGCGAAGGCCGGCGGTAACGCGGAGTACGTCGACGACGACGAAATAATGTTCGCTCGGAACTCTGTGATGTCACATCGCGATTGGCTGGCAGCGAACGAGCGGCGAGCGCATGCGCAGCATGCATGGGCGGAGGTGTTCGAGAACATCGACGTGATGATCGCTCCGATCCAACCTGTCGCAGCGTTCCCCCACGACACCGAGCGCTCGTACGGCAAGCGCACGTTGAGCGTGAACGGTGCAGAGGCGCCATACCGAGGCATCCTGTTCTGGGCGGGTCTCGCAACGATGCCCCATCTGCCATCGGTTGCCATCCCGATTGGCCACACCGCCGACGGCCTCCCGGTCGGCATGCAGCTGATCGGCCCGAAGTGGTCAGATCACAAAATCCTCAGCATGGGCGAGGAGATCTCCTCGGTCCTCGGCCAGCATTTCACGCCTCCGCCTCTCGTCACCAACTGAAGCCAGGGCAACGGCGTTTGCGTGAGGTTCTTGCGCACTATGTGCGCAAGAACCTCATGAGAACGCCGGATCGCTAACGCAGCCAGGCGAGTTGTGTCACGTCGTCGCTTGGCAGGTCGTTGTCGGTCGTTGCCGACACCGACATGTAGTTGAGCTCGACCACACCGCGCAGGGTGGTGAGAAACGCGACGTCCGATGCATCGGCGCCGGTTGCAATCCGCACCATCGAATCGCGTGGCGCGAGGCAGGTCGGGTCGACGACATACCAGGCCCCGTCGAGGCAGGCTTCGGTCACGACGTGGAAATCCATCGGCATGAGCCCGGGGGCGTACACCGACACCACCCGGGCAGCGACGTTGTTCGCACGGAGCAGCGCCGCAGTCAGGTGGGCGAAGTCTCGGCACACTCCTTCGCGTCCGAGCAACGTTGCGACCGCACCATCGATCGGGCGCGAGGAACCAGTGACATACGCGATGTTGACGCCGACCCAGCTCGAGACTGCAGCGAGAAGATCTGCGCCGCCAAGTCCGCCGAATTCAGCCCGGGCCAACGGACCGAGGCGATCCGACTCGCAGTAGCGACTGGGGCGGATGTACTGAAACACATCGTGAGTCGTCGCCGTTGCCCGCGGCGCATCGCCCAGCACGGTCGCCTGGTAGTCGATGAGCAGCAGGCCTCGCCTCACGTTCTCCAGAAAGCACAGATGGCCGTTCGGCGTGGCGTTGATCGGAACACCGTCGAGGCTCACCAACAACTGCTCGTCTTCGCGATCGTGTCCAGCGGCAGCGGTGATGGCGAGCACCAGGTCTGACTCCTCAGCGACGAACACCTCGAGATGGGCTGTGACCGACCGTCGCGAAGAGGGTGCTGGTTGCAAGTCGTCGTTCATGCCTCGAACACGACCGGAAATCTACAGCGTGAGTGGGCGCGACCCCTGAACCTGCTCACGAGTCCACCGCGACTCGGACGCAGTGGTGCACGAAGTCGAGCTTTTCGACGACTTCCGGCGACAGCACGAACGGGTAGAGGTCGGGTTGGCCGATCGAGCGCGCCATCGCGTTGAGTGCGAGCGTGAGACCCAACCACGACTGCACCATCTCCCCGATGGTGACGTGATCGCGTGTCGTCCACGCCGCCAGGCCCGCCGACAGGGCCGGCTCGCCGACCGTCAGCCCAATCGATTCAGCCGTCGCCAACCCGGCGTCGATGTGGAGATAGTGGGCGAACGTCTCGGCCCAGTCCTCCCAGGGATGCATCGTTGCGTACTTGCTCACATGTGTGCCCGACCAGTCAGCGTCGTCCACCGAGTAGTACCGAACGAGAGCGTCCTCATAGGGCTCGCGCTCATCACCGAACAGCGCACGAAACTCCGAGAGGTACCCGCGCTGCTCAACAAGACTCGGCCAGTAGTAGTGACCGATCTCGTGGCGGAGGTGACCGAGCACCGTGCGATACGGCTCGCCGAGTTGTTGGCGCACGAACTCCCGATGTGCATCGTCGGACTCGGAGAGATCCAGCGTGATGACACCTGAGTCGTGCCCGGTGATCACATTCCGGCCGCGCGATGACAACAGCTCGAAGGCCACGCCGCGGACCACGTCGACAGACCGGTCGATGACGGGAAGCCCGAGTGCCATGAGTTGATGAAGAAGTCGACGCTTCGCAGCCTCCGCATCCGCGAATGCTTGGATCGAGTCGACCTCGGTGTCGTTCGGCCGAACCGAAGTGAGTCGGCAGCTTGCGCAGAGATCGGTGGCGTCGTCGTCGGGAATCATCCAGTTGCAGCGAGCAACCATGCGGTTCGAGCAGTGCCGGTACCGACCCGGCTGCCCGTCGATACGTTCGGACCACTCCCCGACTGGCCGCAGGGCCACCAGCTGCCCGGCCTCGGGGACGTATCCGACCCGCGATCCACAACGCAGGCATGTCGAGTTGTCGAAGAACAGCAGCTGTTGACAGACCGAGCACGGAAACGGCTGCATGGACTGAACGTAACCTCGATCTGGCGGCCTACTGTGCGGCCACGTCAACCGACACGGTGAGTCGGCTCTCTTCGGCGTCGGTGAAGATGACCCCCCTCAGCGGGGGAACGTCGGAATAGTCACGCCCGCGCGCTGCGGTGACATACCTCGGGCCGGCGAGTTGGTTGTTGGTCGGGTCGATGCCGATCCAACGACCGCCACCGAGATACACGCCAACCCAGGCGTGCGTGCGGTCGACACCAGTCAGGCGCGGTTGGCCTGGCGGTGGCTCGGTTTCGAGATAGCCGCTGACGTACGACGCCGCCAGGCCGATCGACCGGAGCGACCCGATCATGACGTGCGCAAAATCCTGGCAGACGCCCTTGCGCATCTTCATCACGTCGGCGAGTTGGGTGTCGACCTCGGTGGCGTCGGCGTCGAACTCGAAATCGGCGTGGACCCGAGCGCAGAACCCGTTCACACTGTCGGCCAGCGAGATGTCGCCATCGAACGACGGCTGTGCGTAGTCGGCGAGTTGCTCCGACCTTTTCACGAGCGGCGAGTCCAGCGAGAACTCGATCATGTCCAGATCGTCAGGGTCGGCCTGGGCCGCTGTGTACGACATCCACGGGCGGAGGCCGTCGTCGCCGAATTCGGCCGGACGGTGAGAGGTGTCGATCAGGCTCGAGCTGGTCACGACGAGCCGCGTGTGCGGTTCGCGGATCGCAACCGTCGCGGTGAGGTTGCCGAAATAGTCCCGATGGTCGCGTTGATACTCCGGAGCTGGCTCGGTCGTGATCGCTCGGCGAACACACACCTGGCCGTCGACGTCGTCGGGCATCTGACGGACCTCGGCGAAGCTGGTCTCGACGGGAGCGTCGTAGTCGTACTGCGTCGTGTGCAACACCTCGTAGATCACGTCGCGCTCTCCAGCATCGAACCCAGCATCGAATCGGACGCGGCGAGCGGCCGACGATGGTCGATCGGGCCGCCCATCGAGTGCTGTGACTGCAGCCGCGTGAACGATTCCGCAGCGATCGCGTTCGAGACACTGGCGAGCTGGGCACGAACCGTGCCGACAAACGATTCGAGCCCCGGTCTGTGACCGAGTTCATCGGTGTCGGCGAGTTGCGTGAAGTTCGTCGATTCGAGGAGCTGGGTCAGCTCGGCGAGCCGTGTCGCCGCAGACGTCGGCCCGGCGGGACGATCGGTGCCGATCACGGCCAGGCTCTCGGCGATCCGGTCGACCTGGAACTGGAGGGATCTCGGGTTGCCGCCGTCGGCGAGCAGCAGCTCGATCGTGGTCGAGGCGAAAGCCCTCGATCGGTAGCGCCGACGCGACGTGATGATGCTCTCGCCGGCGATCAAAACAGATTCGACGACGAGGCTCTCGACCGGCGCGCTGCGTTGTGTACCCAGCGTCGTTCCCACCAACGTGGCGACATGGATCGCGCGCTCGATGCGACGCCCGGCTTCCATGAACTGCCAACCGAGGTCCCGGACCATCGATTCGTTGGCGAGACCAGATAGCGACAGCAGTCCTTGCAGCAATTCGCTGAGCACGCTCGTCATCGCGTCGTCGCGATCGCCACTGTCGCGATCATCGGAGCGGCGCTCCAAGCGCTCCAGCTCGCGTTGCAGCGAGCCGACAACGAGCCACGTGTCGACCGACAACTGATCGCGAACCACGTCAAGCGCATCGAACATGTGGCGGACGGCGTGAGCGACCGTCCCTGGCCGTCTTTCATCAACCACGAGCGCAAACAGTTCGCCGGTCGGGTCGTCGAACAAGGCAGCAGCGTCATCGCCGACGAAACCCGGATACGTCCCGGTGATGCGCGTCAACGCCTCGAGCACCACCGTGACCGAAGCAGGCCCGGGTCCCGTTGCGGTGTTGAGGAACTCGTCGCAGCGGGCCGTGATCGTGCGAATGAGGCGGACCGTGGCTTCGGCGCGCTCGGCATACCGGCCGAGCCAGAAGAGATGCTCAGCAGCTCGCGCCGGCAGGGTCCCAGTCGGCGGATGGGCCGGCATGTCGCCATCGGACGACACGAACTCAAACTGGCTCTGCGACTCGGAGCCAAGGATCCAGACGTCCTTCGAGCTCGCGCCTGCTCGGTTGGTGATCGGGGCGTCGGAATCGCCCGACGCGGTCCGGCCGAGTCCACCGGGCATCGCAACGTAGGAATCACCGTCGGCAACGGCGAACGAGCGCAGCACGGTCGGGCGGGGCTCGACACCGTCGGCACGGAGGACCGGGGCTGACCCCGGAGCGAGCCACTCCTGGCCGACCCACTGGTCCGGTTGGGCCACGATGCGGCGCCGCAGATCGTCCAACTCGGCAGCGCTGACCCGTTCGGTGTCGATCGAATGTTCC
>CAXMZV010000123.1:0-9281 GCA_964199985.1 Candidatus Ilumatobacter isfjordensis
TCAGGCTTTCTTGACGAACTCCGCTTTGATCAGCAGTTGGCGACCATCGACCTTGGCATCGATCTCATGATCACCCGACACCAATCTGATCGACTTGATCTTGGTGCCCGACTTGACGCCACCGGCTTTGCCGTCCGTCTTGAGGTCCTTGATCACCGTGACCGCATCGCCGTCGGCGAGCAGATTTCCGTTGGCATCGCGGATGTCGCCGAGTCCATCGTCGGCGTCTCCGAGCCATTCGTGCCCGCAGGTTCCGCACTCGTAGCCGTCGTCGGCCAGGAGCGGGTTCGGCATGGTGCAGATCGGGCAGTTCGGGAGATCGGCCATGGAGAAGTGTGTATCAGCGCCCAGCGGCGTCCGCACTGGTTCGCCGTGGCTCGTCTGGTGGTCGCCTTCGCTGGCACAGTGACGTCATGTCGAGAACCGGAGTACTGAGTGGAGCCGTCGCCGTGATCACTGGCGGGGCGAGCGGGATGGGGCTGGCAACGGTCGAGCGGTTTGTTGCCGAGGGTGCGTCGGTCGTTGTCGCCGACCTCAACGTCGAGGCCGGCGAGCGTGTTGCCGCCGAGTTTGGTGACGCCGTGCAGTTCGAACGGTGCGATGTGTCGGTCGAAGCCGACGTCGCATCGGTCGTGCACACAGCGGTCGATTCGTTCGGCCGTCTCGACATCATGTTCAACAACGCAGGTGTTGGCGGAGCGTTCGGGCCCATCACCGAGATCAACTCGGAGGACTGGGACACGACGTTCGGCGTCCTGGTGCGGGGCGTCTTCACCGGAACCAAGCACGCGGCTCGCCAGATGATCGAGCAGGGGACGGGCGGATCGATCATCAACACCGCGTCGGTGGCCGGCCTCGGCGGCGGGGGAGGGCCGCAGGCCTACTCGGCGGCCAAAGCAGCCGTCATCAACCTGACCGAGTCAACCGCCAACGAGTTGGCTGCGCACTCGATCCGGGTCAACGCGATCTGCCCAGGCATCATCTTCACGCCGCTCATGCATCGGGGCGACGAAGATGATGCCGAGACCGTGATGCGCGAGCTACAGCCGCTCCCGAAGCGAGGCGAGGGGTCCGACATCGCCGGCGCCGCGCTCTGGCTGGCAGGGCCCGACGCAGCATTCGTCACCGGCACCTCGATTGTGGTCGACGGCGGAATCAGTTCGGCGGGCACTCGGCTGTACGGACGGCTCGGTGGCACGCAGAACCTCGGCCGGGTCGTCGGGATTGCACACGGCACAACAGGTCGCGCCGCCACCGTTCGCCGACTGTGAAGTGGTGACTTCGGGCGGCGTCAGGTCTTGGCGTCGCGCTCGATGGCGTCGGTGATCATCTGCTTCGCTTCGGCAGCATCGCCCCAGTGGTCGATCTTGACCCACTTGCCGGGTTCGAGATCCTTGTAGTGATCGAAGAAGTGGTGGATCTGCTGCAGGGTGATCTCGGGGAGCTGGGTGTATTCCTCGATGTGGGCGTAGCGGCGGCTGATCTGAGGGCTCGGGACGGCGATGACCTTCTCATCGAGTCCGGCGTCGTCTTCCATCACGAGCACGCCCACCGGCCGACAATTGATGACTGCTGCTGGGACGATGACTCGCGTGTTACACACAAGCACGTCGATTGGGTCGCCGTCCTCTGAGAGCGTGTGCGGAACGAAGCCGTAGTTACCGGGATACCGCATCGGGGTATAGAGAAACCGATCCACGAACAGCGTGCCGGATTCCTTGTTGAGCTCGTATTTGATTGGCTCACCGCCGACGGGAACTTCGATGATGACGTTGACGTCTTCGGGGGGCGTGTTGCCGATCGGAATGTTTTCGATCCTCATCGCCACACCGTAGGGCACCCGCCTGGCGCGTGGGCTTTCCGTTCGGACGGGTATCGCGGGAGACTGTCGCGGTGGACGCCGACGAGAGCACCGACAACTCGCCGTGGGCGCTCCAACTCGCAGCTCGTATCGAGAAGGTTGACCCACCGACGACCGCCGCCGTCTGTGCGGCGGCGGCCCTCGCAACGGTGGAACTGCTCGACGACCCGCGCAGCCAGCCCGACGGTGAATGGCACGAAGCGGTCGTCAGCTGGAACGGTGCACGCATCCGCAAGATCGTTCGTCGCGGGCGGGCGTCGGCGTGGCAGCGCGCTCAAGTCCCTGACGGAGTGACCGTCGAGCGCGACGGCGCCGAAGTCCGCGCCTTCGTGCCATCTCCGATGGACCAGGCTCCGGAGGCCCTCGCCAAGCTGCAGATTCAGTCGTCACCGCTCGACGAGATTGAGCGCGTCGACACCGTGCCCGATGTCGGAGGGCTCCTCATTGCGGTCACGCCGCACGTCGAGATGTCGTGGGGCAAGCAGGCGGCGCAGTGTGCGCATGCCGGGCAATGGGCGTGGATGCGGTCAGCCACCGCGGTGGTCGCTGAGTGGAATGCGGCGGGTCGACCGATCAGCGTGGTGCATCCGACCAAGGCTCTGTGGGCGCAACTTGTCGAGGATGCACCCGTGCAGATTCACGACGGTGGCTTCACGGAGATTCCCGCTGGCACGAAAACGGCACTCGCCTGGTGGGCCGGCTCCACACGCGTTCCGCCGGATCGAGCGGTCGCGGCGAGTGTCAGCTGAGCGGCTGGAGGAACGCGGCGACGTTGGCGCCGATGTCGCCGACGGCGTAGCCGCCTTCCTGCAACACGACCGTCGGCAACCTGGCGTTGCCGATCGCGGCACCGATTGTGCTGAAGTCGGCTGTCGTGATGGCGAACGTGCCGAGCGGATCATGCTCGTAGGTGTCGACGCCCAGCGACACGACCAAGGCATCGACGTCAGCTTCGGCGATGCGGGTGAGTGCAGTGTCGAGTGCAGTCATCCAACCCGACATTGTGGTTCCGGACGGGAGCGGGAGGTTGAGGCTCCATCCCTCGCCGCGACCGTCTCCGATCTCGTCGGCGTGGCCGGCAAACCACGGAAACTCGAAGGTGGGGTCGGCATGGATCGAGACGAACAGCACATCGCTGCGGTCCGCAAAGATGGCCTGTGTGCCGTTGCCGTGGTGGTAATCGACGTCGAGAATTGCGACTCGTGAAGCGTCACCGTCGAGCAGTCGTTGCGCTGCGATCGCGGCGTTGTTGAGGTAGCAGTACCCACCAAACTGGTCGGCCGTTGCATGGTGGCCGGGCGGGCGGCACAACCCGTAGGTGGTGAGGCCGTGCTGGGTCATCAGGTCGGTCGCGGTCACGGCGATTGCTGCCGCCTCGCGGACTGCGGACCACGTGCCAGCCGTGATCGAGCAGTCGGCCGCGAAGCTGTGGTAGCCGAGCTGACCGATGAGGTCGTCGGGACGTGTTGCTCGCATCCCGCGAGTCGGCCAGGTAAACCCCATCGCTGCCTCGCCCGTCTCGCCCCGCTCGACCCATCGGTCCCAGGCTGCGGCGAGAAAGTCGACGTACTCCGGTGTGTGGATTCGCCCCAGGAGTTCGACATCGACATCGTTCGGCTCACTGAAGTCGTGGCCTGCCGCTCGGAGCGCGTTGGCAATCAGATCGGCGCGCTCGGGCCCTTCCTCTGACAGTGCCAACCTGCCGTTGCTGAACTCGAGGCCGTGATGAGCTCGGTGTACATCCGAGGCGACGACCCGCACTAGATGATGGGGACTTCGGTGTGTCGTCCGAACACGTTGGCCATGGTCCCCATGACCTCGCCGAGGGTGGCGTACGTGTGCGACGCCTCGATCAGGGTCGGCATCAGATTGACCTCAGGGTCGGCTGCTTCTGCGGCCAACCGGGCGAGGATCTTGTCGACGGCTTCTTGACTGCGGTCGTGCTTGACCGTCTCCAGGCGGGTGCGCTGACGCGCTTCGTCTTCGTTGCTGATCTGCAGGGTGTCCATCTCGTCGTCGTCGTTGCCTTCGCGGAAGCCGCTGACGCCGACGATGACTCGCTCGCCCGCATTGAACTTGCGTTCGAGTTCGTACGCCGAGTCGGCGATGCGACCCTGGAACCAGTTCTCGTCGATGCCGGTGATGCAGCCTTCGAGCATCGATCCTTTGCCGAAGTCGTCGAGCTTGGCGAAGATCTCTTCGGCCTGGCGCTCCATCTCGTCGGTGAGTGCCTCGACGAAGTGCGAGCCGCCGAGCGGATCGGCCACATGGGCCACGTTGGTCTCGTGTGCGATCACCTGCTGGGTGCGCAACGCGATGCGGGCCGACTTCTCGGTGGGCAGTGCCAACGCCTCGTCCATCGAGTTGGTGTGCAGGCTCTGAGTGCCGCCGAGTACCCCGGCCAATGCCTCGATTGCGGTGCGAACGATGTTGACCTCAGGCTGCTGTGCGGTGAGTGACACGCCAGCAGTCTGCGTGTGGAAGCGGAGTTGCATCGACTTCTCAAGCTGTGCGCCGTAACGCTCCTTCATCCAACGGGCCCAGATGCGCCGGGCAGCGCGGAGCTTGGCGATCTCTTCGAAGAAGTCGATGTGGGCGTTGAAGAAGAAGCTGAGCCGCGGGGCGAACGAGTCGATCGGCAGACCTGCCTGCAGCGCGAGTTCGACGTAGGCGAACCCGTTGGCGAGCGTGAATGCCAGCTCCTCGGCGGCCGTCGAGCCGGCCTCGCGGATGTGGTAGCCGGAGATCGAGATTGAGTTCCAGCGCGGCATCTCCGCGGCGGTGAACTGGATGGTGTCGCGAACGAGTCGCATCGACTGCCGTGGCGGGAACACGAACTCCTTCTGCGCTTGGTACTCCTTCAAGATGTCGTTCTGCAAGGTGCCGCCGAGTCGGGAGCGGTTGATGCCCGACTTCTCCGCCTGCGCCACGTACATCGCAAAGATCGGTGCGGCAGGACTGTTGATCGTCATCGACGTGGTGATCTCGCCGAGGTCGATGTCGGCGTACAGGTCTTCCATATCGGCAAGTGAGTCGACGGCAACACCGCAACGGCCGACCTCGCCGAGCGACATCACGTCGTCGGAATCGAGTCCGAGCAGCGTGGGCATGTCGAATGCTGTCGACAGCCCGGTGCCGCCAGCCTGCAGGATCTCCTTGAACCGGCCGTTGGTGTCCTCTGCTGTGCCGAACCCGGCGAACATCCGCATCGTCCACAGCTTCGATCGGTACATCGAGGCGTGCGGGCCGCGGGTATACGGGTATTGCCCAGGGAACTCGCCATCGTCAGGGCCGTAGACCGGGTCGAGCGGGATGCCCGACATCGTGGCGTAGTCGTCCTCACGAATTCGGGACGCCCCGAACGCCTCGTCCCACACGTCACGATTCGTTCGGCTTGCAGCATCACTCATAAGCGCCAGGCTAGATCCAGACACGTCGCCCCGCCCGCTCGGACCTGCCCCACTTGTCGTGACACAGAAATCCGGCCTGCGTTCTGTGTCGCCACAGGCAGCGAACTCGACCGGTTGTCGTGACACAGAATGACGCTCAGGCCGCCCGACGGATTGCGGTCCGAAGGTCGGCGATCATCGAACCTGGATCGTCGACCACAGTCGAGTACGCGAATTGATACGGGCGGTAGCCATCGGAGATGAGTGCGTTCAGGCGTTGAGCGTCGCGCCCGATCTGGTTGGGCGTGCGGTGATACCGGTAGCCGAGCACCTCGACGACGATGTTCGCTTCGGGAAATCGAAAATCGACCCGTACGAGGCGATCATTCGCGCGGGTGAGCACCTGCTGTGTGAGCGGACGCGGCAGCCCGGCGCGGTCGACCAGCTCGAGAAATCGACGTTCGAGCCAACTGTGTCTGTCGCGGCCGTGCTCGAAGGTGTGGATTGCGTTCATCAGGTTCGGAATGCCGTACCGGCCCTTGGAGGCCAGGGCGCAGATCCTGCGGTGCAAGAGGTCTTCGTTGAATCGGCCGTCGCGCAGGCCCGAGTCGAGTGCGATGACCAGTTGCTCGGTCATCGCTGCGCGGGCGAGGGCGATCAGGGTTCGGGCGCCGCTGAACACGGGGACCCCGTCGAGGCGGGCTCGATCGATCAACTCGATCTCGGAGGTCGTGTGGATTCGATGCCCGACACGCTGGATGTTTCGACCCCGCACGACGGTCACATCAAACGGTGCTGCCAGTCGGAATCCGTCGAAGCCCAGCAAGGCTGCAGCTGTGGGCCCGCTCGCCCAGACCTCTCCTCCGATGTCGAGGAGCAACGCTTGAAGATCGGCCAACGCCGTGGCCTCAGCGCCGGGAAGCCGGAAGGTCTGTCTTCCAATGGGAAGGAGGGTGCCGCTCTTGACTCGGCGCCGAAGCTGGTCATCTGAACCGCCGATCGAGTGCACTTGGCTTCTCGAGACGATTCCCAGCTGACCGTTCGCGACCGCGGCAATACGACGGTTGAGGTTGGTCATAGCTCGATGATGGCCATGCGCTGTCACACAGTTGGACAGGCCTGAGCGAAGCGGCTCCTCGCGCCGGAACTCTGTGTCACCACAAACAGACGATCTCGCCAGCGGACCGCAAGCAGCGGAAGCGGCCGGATGTCGTGACAAAGAAGCTCCGCCAGAAAAGGGGTTCCGGCGCTATTCGGCGGGGATGACCTTGGCGAGTTCGAGGATCTTGGTCGGGGGCAGGTACTGCGTGGTGATGCGTACGCCGAAGGGTGACAGCGCGTCTTCGATGGCGTTGGTGATCGCCGCTGGAGCGCCGATCATGCCGCCCTCACCGACGCCGCGGAAGTCATTCTCGCCACCAGGCGACAGCGTCTCCATGTGATGCACCTCGACCTCGGGGATCTCCATCGCGGTGGGTACGAGGTAGTCCATGTACGTCGACGACTGCAGGTTGGCGTCCTCGTCGTACGTCGCCTGCTCGTACAGCACGGCACCAATGCCCTGGGCGACGCCGCCGCGGACCTGACCGTCGACGATGGCCGGGTTGATGACCGGTCCGCAGTCTTCGACGACGAGATAGCGAGGGAAGGTGACCATGCCCGTGTCGAGATCAACGTCGACGATGCAAGCGTGGGTTGCGACCGACCAGCCGCCGTCACCCTTGCCGCGATAACTCTGCAGCGCGTTGAACGCAGCGTCTTCGCTGTCGCCGCCCCGTTCGTCGACAACGACCTGAGCGATTTCGGCAAAGGTCTTGCCACGCGAGGGCACCCCAGCCACGTGGACGTTGCCGTCGATGATTTCGATGTCGCTTGCCGACGCTTCGAGCAACTCGGCGGCTTTGTCGATGATTTGCTGGCGGACCTCGCGTGCGGAGTACTTGATTGCGCCACCGCCGATCGGGCCGCCGCGGCTGCCGCCAGTGCCGAGGAGGCTGAACGGCGTCTTGCGCGTGTCGCCGAACACGAGTTTCACGTCCTCCAGGGCGACGCCGAGTTCGTCGGCGATCACCTGCCCGTACGTGGTCTCGTGGCTCTGCCCGTGCGGCATCTGCGAGGTGTAAGCAACCACCGAGCCGTCGGCCTCGATGGTGGTGCGCGCTTCTTCGTTGAGCAGGGTCTCGGTGCCCGGGTTGATGCACTCCCAATAGCCGGGAGGGCCGGGTGCGGCCTCGTGGTAGCTCGCGATGCCGAGCCCGAGGTAGTGGTTGTTCTCGCGAGCCGCAGAACGATCGGCTTCGAACTGTTCCATGTCGAGCAGTTCGAGCGTTCGTTCCAGCGTCTTGCGCGTCGACATCGTCTCGTCGAGTGTCGGTCCGGTGATCATGGCGGTGGGCATGTCCTCATCGCCGAGCATGTTCTTCAGACGGACCTCGGCGGGGGAGAGGCCGAGGGCCCTGGCGACGACGTCGATCATGCGCTCACGCGCCCAGGTCTCGTTCGCCCATGGGCCGCGGTAGGCCACGTACTTGCCCTTGTTGGTGGCGACGATGCGGGAGCGCATCTCGAAGGCCTCCCAGCGGTACGAGCCGGGGAACATCACCTTCATGATGCGTGTTGTGAGCGCAGCCCCGACCGGGAAACCAGGATACGCGCCCTGGTCGATGACCAGATCGACCTTGAGGCCGCGGAAGGTGCCGTCGTTGTCGACAGCGATCGACAGCGCGAGATCTTCCTCGCGCGCCTGGCCGCCGTCCATCAAGTTCTCGACGCGATCCTCGATCCACTTCACCGATCGACCGAGCTTCGATGCAGCCGCGATGATCGCGACGTCCTCGCGCGCAATCGACCCCTTCGAGCCGAAGCCGCCACCGATGTCCTGGGCGAGCACGGTCGGATAATCGTGCTTGCCGAGCAGGCCGAGGCCGATCGCGTTGGCGTGCTTGAGGAACGACTTGTCGGCCTTCAACTGACTCTTCATGCCGTTGTTGTCCTGGGCCTTCAGTCCTTCGGCGTTCGTGCTGACAAAGTCCTTCGCCGCTTTGGCGAACGCAGAGCGACGCTGTTTGTTGGTGACGAATCCCTTCAGGGCTGACCGCATCGGTGCCTTGTCGGTGAGTGCCGCACCGATCCAGCGCAGCATGTGACTCGACTGCGTCGCGTTGTGAATCGTGAGGTGGCCAGTGTCGGGGTCGACTTCCACAACGCTGCCGCGGGTCTCCATCGGCTGGTTCGACTGGCGTTGACACGAGAAGCGCTCGGTCACGACACGGTGGGCGCGTGCGAACACCGCGTCGACACTGTCGGCATCGTCCGTGATGAAGGTGTCGACGTGGTCGTAGAGCAGATTGCCGTTGGCCTTGTCCCAGAGTTGTGACTTCGACGGGGTCAGCGCGTCGGCGATCGTGGCAATGCTGTCGAGGGGCTCGTATTCGACGTCGATCAGTTCGATTGCGTCTTCGCCGAGGTGACGTGACTCGGCCAGCACAAGCGCTACTGGGTCGCCGACCATACGGACGCAGTCCGCGCTGAGGCAGTGGTAGAGCGGCGTGTAGAGGTCGGGCAGCATCGAGAACGGCGGGAACGGGTGCGTCATCTCCTCCATGTCCGCGCCGGTGAAGACGGCCACCACACCGGGAGCTGACTTCGCTGCCGATGCGTCGATGGAGGTGATCGTTGCGTGGGCCATCGGGCTCCGCAGGAACACTGCGTGGAGCACGCCGGGAGGGGTGATGTCGGCCACGTACTTGCCGTTGCCGCGCAGGAGCCGGTCGTCTTCGACGCGCTTGACGCTCTGGCCGACGAGGCCGCTGGAGTTCGAGCCGCTCATTCCGCTGCTCCCTTCGTGTTGTCGTTCTGTTTCGCCTGGCCGGCGCGTACGGCGACTTCGTCACCCGCGACGATGGACTCGTAGCCGGTGCAGCGGCAGAGGTTGCCGCTGAGTTCCTCGCGAATCTCCGCAGTGGTCGGCTCTGGGTTGTCCTCGAGCAGCGCCACGGCGCTCATCAGGAAACCTGGGGAGCAGAAGGCGC
>CAXMZV010000124.1:0-9243 GCA_964199985.1 Candidatus Ilumatobacter isfjordensis
GCTCGTCGCGCTGCGCGCCGAGATGTTTGCTGCGGGCGCCTCGATCTGGGACGTACGCGACGCCGGCGATGCCGCCGCCCAGCGGTACCTGGCGGGCGAACTGCACACGCACAGAGTCGACGACGCCGTGCTGTCCGAAGAAGGGCTCGAAGACGTTCGCCGATACGACGCCGATCGGGTGTGGATCATCGACCCGCTCGATGGAACCCGCGAATATGGCGAGCCTGGACGGCACGACTGGGCGGTCCACGTCGCGCTCTGGGAGCGAACACATTTCGGCGCTGCCGCGGTCAGCCTGCCAGCCGTCGACCTGGTCTTCTCCACCGACCCAGCCGCCCCGATGCCGGAGCAGGTACGCGACCGTCCGCGGCTCGTCACGTCGCGTAGCCGCGCCCCATATGCGGCCGTCCTCGTGGCCGAGGGCCTCGACTGTGACGCGGTACGACTCGGGTCGGCCGGTGCCAAGGCGATGGCCGTTGTCATGGGTGAAGCCGATATCTATGTGCACGACGGGGGGATGTACCAGTGGGATTCCGCCGCACCCGCTGCCGTCGCCATGGCAGCCGGCTTCCACGCAAGCCGCGTCGATGGCTCACCCTTGGTGTACAACGACCGAGACCCCTGGCTGCCCGACTTCTTCGTGTGCCGCCCGGAGCTGACCGAAGGCGTGCTGAAGGCGATCTGGGGATGACCGACCTGCCAACCACCGGCGAAGCGACGGCCATCCGCTGGGAGGTCGACGGCCCAGTCGCCACTGTCTGGCTCCATCGTCCACATCGCCACAATGCGTGGACCGGCAAGATGCACACCGAGTATCGCCAGGCCATGGCCGACCTCGAACACCGACCGGGCGTCCGTGCTGTCGTCGTGACCGGCACTCCCCCGGCGTTCTGCGTGGGCGGCGACTCCGATGCTCTGGCTGGCCACGTGGACAAAGGCGGCTACGACACCGGTCTTCCGCCCGAGGTCGCGCAACCCGGCGGCGGCGACCGACTCGACGCCGACTTCGCATGGCAGCTGGGCTACCGACTTCCGATCATTGCAGCCGTCAACGGTGCCTGCGCTGGCGTCGGACTGGCACTCGTGCTGTTTTGCGACCTCCGTTTCGGCGCAGCCTCAGCGAAACTCACCACAGCCGCACCCAAGCTGGGGCTCCCTGCCGAGTACGGCATGAGTTGGACGTTGCCGCGCCTCGTCGGTGTCGCCCGAGCGACCGATCTCCTGCTCTCCGGCCGCGTCGTGACCGCCGCCGACACTGCCGAGTGGGGTCTCTGGAATGGCGTCGAGGCTGATGGTGACGCCACCCTCGCTGCCGCCCAGGAGTATGCGCGGCTACTTGCTGCCTCGACCGGGCCCCTCGCCGTGGCGGCGACCAAGCAGCAGATCGCCGATGATCTCCTGCGCCACGACCCGGCCCAGTCGGTCAACGACTCGATTCGGCTCCTCGATGTGGCGATGGGCACCGCCGAATACGCCGAGGGCATTGCCGCACTCCGGGCGAAACGTCCACCGAACTTCTAACCCGCGAGCGCGGCGATCACGTCAGAGGGTGCTTGAACCAATTCGATCAGCACGCCCTCGCCTGACTGCGGCGTGGCCTCATTGCCCCTGGGGTGGATGAAGCACACGTCGTGGCCTGAGGCGCCCTTCCGGATCCCACCCGGCGTGAAACGCATGCCCTGTTCGGTCAGCCAAGCGACCGCTGCTTCGAGGTCGTCGATCCAGAGACCGACGTGATTCAACGTCGGCACGTGCACTTTGGGCGACACGTCAGGGTCGAGCGGCTGCATCAGGTCGATCTCGACCGCGTGCGGGCCGGATCCCAGCTGGAGGATGTCTTCGTCGACGTTTTCGGACTCACTGATGTAGTCACCCACTTTGGTGACGCCGAACAGTCCAGTCCACAGACCGGAGAGCGCAGACTTGTCGAGACCGCCGATGGCGATCTGCTGGATACCGAGCACGTTGAAGGGGCGTTCTGCCATACCTCGATGTTGGCAGCTGCGCCGCGGCGCGCTGCAATCAGTCGTGGACGCGAACCGCGGCGGGACGCAGGATTGCACGTTTGCGGAAGAGGCCCGCAGCGAAGCCGAACAGCACACACACCTCGGCTGCGGTGAAGAAGATTGCGCTCATATCATCGTTTCGGCAGGGTCGACGTGTCGCTTGACTCACGATTCCGTCAACCTCCGCGACGCTCATTCCTCAGGTTTCCGGCATCATGGATGCCATGTCGACTGCCTCCGGCTCCGTTCCTGCCCCCACCGCTGGAGCCGATCGAGCATGGGCTGCCTTCACCGAGGTCGGCCCGTGGGAAGTCCAGCGCGACGACGTGCGTTGGCTCGGCCTCGCCTCGACCCTTCGAGCAGCGGCTCAGGCCGAGGTTCCGCATCTGACCAAGCCCTCGAAATTGCCCCCCGGATCGCGGGTGATCACGGTGTCGTCGCGTCTCGGCCGTGCGGTGACGCCATGGCTGGTCCAAAAGCGGCGGGGCGCATTCGACACACCTGAGGCCAGCCGAGCGGTCATCTCACGGCGCCTACGTGAGGCCGCTGAGCACCTCGGGCCGACGTACATCAAGCTCGGACAGATCATCTCGTCCGGTGAGGGCCTCTTCCCGGCCCAATTGGTGGACGAGTTCAAGAAGTGCCGCGACCAGGTGCCCGCTGAGCCTTTCGATGTTGTGCGACGCACGGTCGAGCAGGATCTGGGTGCTCGTCTCGAAGACGTCTTTTCATCGTTCGACGAAACTGCACTGGCAGCCGCATCGATTGCTCAGGTACACGCCGCGACCCTCATCACCGGCGAAAGCGTCGTCGTCAAGGTCCAACGCCCCTCGGTCTCCCAATTCGTCCGAAAAGATCTGCGCGTGATGGCCTGGCTTGCCCCGCACCTCGTCGGCCGCATCCCGGTTGCGGCCCTCGCCAATCCTCCGTCGCTCGTCGAACTCTTCGCTGAGACGATCGTCGAAGAACTCGACTTCCGGATGGAAGCAGCCAACATGCTCGATGTTGCGGCGATGCTGCATGACCTCGAGCAAGATCGCTACGTCGTCCCGCGGCCGCACCCCACGCTGGTGACGCGGCGTGTGCTCGTGATGGAGCGGGTGTACGGCTTCAACTTCGACGACGTGGCCGGCATGCAAGATGCAGGCATCGACACAGAAGATGTCGTGCGCACAGCAATGGTCGCCTTCATGGAAGGCGCTGTGGTGGAGGGCATTTTCCACGGCGACCTCCACGGCGGCAACCTGTTTGTGCTCGAAGACGGCCGAACCGCCCTGCTCGACTACGGCATCGTCGGTCGCCTCAGCGGTCCGCGCCGCAACGCGTTCTTGCGGCTGATGTTGGGCGCCACTACCAACGACGTCAAAGGCCAGATGGCTGCTCTGCGCGATCTCGGTGCACTTCCTGTCGACACCGACCTCGACGCAGTGATCTCCGACCTGCGGCTCGACCAGGAAGTGATCGACCCCACCACGCTCACCGGCGAAGAAATGATCACTGAGGTGCAGCGAGTCGTCAAGGCCTTGCTCGGCTACGGCGCCAAGCTGCCGAAGGAGCTCATGCTCTACGTGAAGAACCTCGTCTTCCTCGACGGCGCCATCGCTCGGCTCGCACCGGAACTCGATCTGCTCAGCGAGGTGACGAACATCTCGATGCTCTTCGCGCAGAAGCACGGCGAACGACTGGGCCGTGAACTCGGTGTCGACCCCTCTGCTGTCGAGTTCGACCTCGACGGGGTCAAGGCGAGCATGGGTCTCGAAGCCGACGTCAACTCGATCACGTACAAGGAACTCCAGGAACGTCGAGCGCTGATCCAGAAGCGCATGCAGGCTCACGTCGAATCGACTCGCTGATCAATGCGGTAGCGTCGCCTCCTGTGCGTCTGGTCATTGCCCGCTGTTCCGTCGACTACGCCGGCAAGCTGGCTGCTCACCTTCCCGAGGCCAACCGGTTGATCATGGTGAAGGCCGACGGTTGCGTGGCAATTCATGCTGACGGCGGCGCTTACAAGCCGCTGAACTGGATGAATGCGCCGAACAAGGTGGTCGAGGAGCACGACGACGATGCCGCAGGTGGAGTGGGCGGCGGTCACCGCTGGATCGTCACGAACCCCAAGAAGGAGACGTTGACGATCACGCTCCACGAAGTGCTCAGCGATTCCAATCACGAGCTGGGAACGGACCCCGGCCTCCAGAAGGACGGCGTTGAGGCGCACCTGCAGGAGTTGCTGGCAGCAAGCCCTGCGGCCATCGAGGACGGGCTCACACTCGTCCGGCGCGAGTACCCCACCGCTATTGGACCGATCGACCTGGTCTGCCGCGATGAGGCCGACACCGTGGTTGCCGTCGAGGTCAAGCGACGCGGCGAGATCGACGGTGTCGAGCAACTCACTCGTTACATCGAGCGCTTGAAGCTCGACTCGTCGCTCGGCGACATCCGCGGCGTGTTCGTTGCACAGGTCGTCAAACCGCAGGCCAAGGTGCTCGCCGAGTCACGCGGCTTCACGTGGGTCGAAGTCGACTACGACGAACTGCGCGGTATGAAGCCCGACGAACTCCGACTGTTCTGAGTCTCCGCCGTTTTCGTGAGGTTGCTGCGGCACATATACGCACATTCCTCACGAAAACCGCTGTCAGCAGGGGGCCTTCCGCTGCGCTACCGTCTGCGCCATGAGTCAGGAAGTACGCGGAATCATTGCCAAGGCCAAGGGCGAGCCCGTCTCGCTCGAGACCATCATCATCCCCGATCCCGGTCCTCGTGAGGCCGTGGTTGCCATTCATGCCTGCGGTGTCTGCCACACGGACCTCCACTATCGCGAGGGAGGGATCAACGACGAGTTCCCGTTCCTCCTCGGACACGAGGCTGCGGGCGTCGTCGAATCCGTCGGTGAGGGCGTCACCAACGTCGTGCCCGGCGACTTCGTCATTCTCAACTGGCGCGCCGTGTGCGGCAACTGCCGCGCCTGCAAGCGTGGCCAGCCGCAGTACTGCTTTGACACTCACAACGCCGAGCAGAAGATGACACTCACCGACGGCACCGAGCTGTCGCCCGCTCTGGGCATTGGAGCCTTCTGCGAGAAGACACTCGTCCACTCCGGTCAGTGCACCAAGGTCAACCCCGAGGCACCGGCCACGGTGGCCGGCCTGCTCGGATGTGGCGTCATGGCTGGCATCGGCGCGGCAATCAACACTGGCGAGGTCTCTCGCGGCCAAAGCGTTGCGGTTTTCGGCTGCGGTGGCGTCGGCGATGCTGCCATTGTCGGGGCCAAGCTCGCAGGGGCATCGAAGATCATCGCGGTCGACATCGACGACCGCAAGCTCGAATGGGCCCAGCAGTTCGGGGCAACGCACACGGTCAACTCGAAGAACACCGACCCGGTCGAGTTCGTCCGGTCGGTGACCGATGGCCACGGTGCCGATGTATGCATTGAGGCGATCGGCCGTCCCGAGGTCTACAAGCAGTGCTTCGAGGCTCGCGATCTTGCTGGCACCGTCGTGCTCGTCGGCGTGCCCAATCCCGAGATGACCGTCGAGCTGCCGTACATCGAGATCTTCGGCCGTGGCGGCTCGCTCAAGTCGTCGTGGTACGGCGACTGCCTGCCCGAGCGCGACTTCCCCATGCTCATCGACCTGTACCTCCAGGGACGCCTCGACCTCGGCGGCTTCGTCTCGGAGACCATCGGACTCGACGACGTCGAAGAGGCATTCCACAAGATGGAGCGCGGCGATGTCCTCCGCTCGGTCGTGGTGTTGTGACGATCGAACTGGTCACCACTGACGGAATCTTCGCCCTCGATGGCGGCGAATGGGAGGTCACCAACAACATCTGGTTGGTCGGTGACGACAAGGAAGTCGTGATCTTCGACGCGGCGCACGATCATCAGCCGATCGTCGACGCGGTCAACGGTCGCAACGTCACCGGCATCGTGTTGACCCACGGGCACAACGACCACATCAACGCCGCAGTCGCGCTGCGCGAGGCAGTCGATGCGCCGATCCTGTTACACGAGTTCGACCGTTTCCTCTGGGATGTCGTTCACCCCGACCAAGACTTCGACGGCCCGCTCGAACCGGGTCGCACCATCAGTGCGGGCGGCCACGAGCTCGGCATTCTCCACACGCCCGGTCATTCCCCCGGCTGCTGTTGCTTCCACGACGTCGCCACCGGCGCCGTGATCAGCGGCGACACGCTGTTCTGCGGTGGCCCCGGCGCCACCGGGCGGGTCTACTCCGACGAGCCGACCATCCTCGCCACAATCCGTAACGTGCTGCTCAAGCTGCCCGATCACACCGTGGTGCACACCGGTCATGGCGACAGCACGACCATCGGTGCCGAGCGCGACGGCGTACTCGATCGCGCCGCCGAACTCGGCCTGTGACCCCACCCCTCCCCCCAGCGATGTCAGCGGCTCCAATCGAAGGATTCGTCCAGCATTACGCGTGGGGCGACACCGACTTCTTGCCACAGCTGCTGGGACTCGAACCCGACGGCCAACCCTGGGCAGAGTTGTGGCTCGGCACGCACCCGAATGGGCCGACAACGCTGGCTGATGGATCGCCGTTGGCGGCCCTCACCGGCGAGCTGCCGTACCTGTTGAAGGTGCTCAGCGCGGCAGAACCGCTCTCGCTGCAGGCCCACCCCACAACAGCGCAAGCCAGCGAGGGATTCGAGCGCGGCGTATTCGCCGACCCACACGCCAAGCCCGAGCTCCTCGTGGCGCTCACCCCGTTCGAGGCCTTGTGTGGAGTCAGGCCCGAAACTCGAACCATCGAACTGCTTCGGGCGATCGGCGCTGAGGATCTCGCCGAGGTGGTGGCCGCTGACGGTGCCGGGGCGGCGATGCAGCGTCTGTATCGCGGTGACCTCGACGCGGCGGCAACGGTCGAGGCGTGCGCATCGGGCGATCGGCCCGAGGCCGTGTGGGTGCAGAGGCTGGACAGGATGTATCCCGGTGATCCGAGTGTGGCCGTGACGTTGCTCCTCAATCACGTCTCGCTGCTGCCGGGCGAGGCGTTGCACCTCACCGCAGGGAACCTCCACGGCTACCTCCACGGTTCTGGAATTGAACTGATGCAAGCGAGCGACAACGTGGTCCGCGGCGGTCTCACCGTCAAAGACGTCGACATCGATCTGCTCCTCGACGTCGTCGATCCGACACCACTCGCCGAACCGGTCATGCAGGTGACCAATGGCCGGTATCCCCTCCCTGAGGCCGGCGTTCAACTCGTCTGGCTCGATGCTGGCGAACGCCGCACCTCGACCAGCCACGAACTTGCAATCTCCGTCGCCGGCGAGCAGCTCTACCTTGCCCCGGGCATCGAGTTCGTCGCATCCGCCGACACCTTCGTCGTCACCTCGCTCTGACCCCACGCACGCAGACTCAACGAACGCGTGTGGATGTTGCGCACATACTGCGCAACATCCACACGCGTTCGGCTGGAGTTCGCTGCAGTCAGGCCTTCTTGCGGATCTCGACGATCTTCTCGCCAGCGGCGTTCGCATCGTCGCCCTGCTCTTCGAGCAACTTCGCACGGTCCTTCTCAGCCTCGCGTCGCGCCTTGTCCAAGTCGGCGCGCTCAAGTGCGGCATCGATACCGTTCTCATTGATGAACTCGGCCCACTCGACCAGCTGATCGACCATCTCATCCTCGGGCACCACGGCGACGTTCTGACCCTTGATGAAGAGGTGACCACGCTTGTTGCCCGCAGCGATGCCGATGTCGGCGTCACGCGCTTCACCCGGCCCGTTCACGACACAACCCATCACAGCGACCTGGAGTGGCAGCTTGCGCTCGCCGAACGCCTCCATGGCCTCATTGGCGACCTTGATGACGTCGACTTCGGCGCGGCCACACGACGGGCAGGCGATGAGGTCGATGTTCTTGCGCTCACGCAACCCGAGGGCTTCCAGTAGTTGACGACCGGCCTTGGCCTCTTGGACCGGGTCGGCCGTGAGCGAGTAGCGGATCGTGTCGCCGATCCCCTCCAGCAGCAGCGTGGCGATGCCCGCCGTGGCCTTGATCAGGCCGGCAGGCGGAGGGCCTGCTTCGGTGACGCCAAGATGGAGCGGATGATCGGTGGCCTCAGACAGCATGCGATAGGCATCGACCATCAGCGGCACGCTCGAGGCCTTGACCGAAATCTTGATGAGGTCGAAGCCGACCTCATCGAAGTACGCGATTTCGGTCATCGCTGACTCGACCATCGCTTCGGGGGTTGCACCCCCGTACTTCTCGTAGAGCTTCGGGTCGAGCGACCCGGCATTGACACCGATACGGATCGGCAAGTTCCGGTCCTTGGCCTCGGCAGCGACGGTCTTGATGTGCTCGGGCTTGCGGATGTTGCCCGGGTTGAGACGCAGGCCATCGACACCCGCCTCCATGGCCGCCATCGCCATCTTGTACTGGTGGTGAATGTCGGCGATGATCGGCACCGGCGACCGCGGCACGATCTGCGCGAGGCCCTCGGCAGCCTCGATCTCGTTGCATGTACACCGCACGATGTCGGCACCGGCGGCGGCAAGCGCATAAATCTGCTGCAGCGTGCCCTCAACGTCCGCCGTCTTCGTGATCGTCATCGACTGAATCGTGATCGGCGCATCCCCGCCAACCTTGACGTCGCCCACCGAAATCTGACGAGTGATCTTCCGAGGAACCGAACTGGTGACCTGCATAAGTCAAACCCTACGGCGTGTCAGGAAGAGACAAGAGTCGGACAGGGCAACCCCAGCAAGAACTACCTCGAAGTCATGAAGCCACTAACAGCGAGGCGAGCGCGGCGAGCTTCGAGCGCCCAGGCGAAGCCCATGAGAGAGCCCTCAAAGAGGCTGAGAGATGTCCAGGTACAGGCCCGCGAACATGAGCATGAGCAGCACGGTGACCACTCCCATCGCGAAGGGCATGAGTCGCTCGACGTCGGCAAAGTATCTCTGTTTGGTCCCGCGCATGGCTTCGCGCACCCGCTCATAGACGGCGATTGCTGCGTGACCACCGTCGAGTGGGAGCAACGGGAACATGTTGAACACCCCGACGAACACGTTGAGGACTGCGAGCAGCAAGATCATCCCTGCCCAGCCGGACGATTCGCCGACGTCGTCAGAGATCTGGGCCACGCCGTACAGCGTGGTCGGACGACTGGAGAGATCGTCGGAGTTCCCCGTGACGTGGCTGACGATGTTGACCGGATTGAGCACCTTCACGACACCCTTGGTCGACTCCCACGCGAAGGGGAAGAGGTC